>CP126120.1:1500000-1670000 GCA_030123585.1 Rhodanobacteraceae bacterium | reverse complement strand
AAAACGATGTGGAAAGGCATAGACAGCCAGGAGGTTGGCTTAGAAGCAGCCATCCTTTAAAGAAAGCGTAATAGCTCACTGGTCGAGTCGGTCTGCGCGGAAGATTTAACGGGGCTAAGCTAGGCACCGAAGCTCGGGGTGCAAAGTTCTTCGGAATTTTGCGCGGTAGAGGAGCGTTCCGTAAGCCTGCGAAGGTGTGTCGAAAGGCATGCTGGAGGTATCGGAAGTGCGAATGCTGACATGAGTAACGATAATGCGGGTGAAAAGCCCGCACGCCGAAAGCCTAAGGTTTCCTTGCGCAACGTTAATCGGCGCAGGGTGAGTCGGCCCCTAAGGCGAGACAGAAATGTGTAGTCGATGGGAAGCTGGTTAATATTCCAGCACCTCGCTGTAGTGCGATGGGGGGACGGAGAAGGTTAGGTTTACCGGGCGTTGGTTGTCCCGGGGAAAGGAGGTAGGCGTGGACTTTTGGCAAATCCGGAGTCCTCTACGCCGAGCACCGAGACGAGTCCTCTTTTGGACGAAGTAACCGATACCACGCTTCCAGGAAAAGCCCCTAAGCTTCAGCTGCAGAAGACCGTACCGCAATCCGACACAGGTAGGCAGGGAGAGAATCCCAAGGCGCTTGAGAGAACTCGGGTGAAGGAACTAGACAAAATGGTACCGTAACTTCGGGAGAAGGTACGCCCCATCGCGTGGTCACGTGCGTGACTGAGCGTGGTGGGGTCGCAGTGACCAGGCCGCTGCAACTGTTTATCAAAAACACAGCACTCTGCAAACACGAAAGTGGACGTATAGGGTGTGACGCCTGCCCGGTGCCGGAAGGTTAATTGATGGGGTCAGCCGCAAGGCGAAGCTCTTGATCGAAGCCCCGGTAAACGGCGGCCGTAACTATAACGGTCCTAAGGTAGCGAAATTCCTTGTCGGGCAAGTTCCGACCTGCACGAATGGCGTAATGATGGCGGCGTTGTCTCCACCCGAGACTCAGTGAAATTGAAATCGCTGTGAAGATGCAGCGTTCCCGTGGCAAGACGGAAAGACCCCGTGAACCTTTACTATAGCTTTACACTGAACGTTGAGTTCGTCTGTGTAGAATAGGTGGGAGGCTTTGAAGTCCAGGCGCTAGCCTGGATGGAGCCATCGTTGAAATACCACCCTGATGTGCTTGACGTTCTAACCTCGACCCGTAATCCGGGTCAGGGACCGTGTATGGTGGGTAGTTTGACTGGGGCGGTCTCCTCCCAAAGCGTAACGGAGGAGCTCGAAGGTACGCTCAGCGCGGTCGGACATCGCGCACTGTGTGCAAAGGCATAAGCGTGCTTGACTGCAAGATCGACGGATCAAGCAGGTACGAAAGTAGGACTTAGTGATCCGGTGGTTCTGTATGGAAGGGCCATCGCTCAACGGATAAAAGGTACTCCGGGGATAACAGGCTGATACCGCCCAAGAGTTCATATCGACGGCGGTGTTTGGCACCTCGATGTCGGCTCATCACATCCTGGGGCTGTAGCCGGTCCCAAGGGTATGGCTGTTCGCCATTTAAAGTGGTACGCGAGCTGGGTTCAGAACGTCGTGAGACAGTTCGGTCCCTATCTGCCATGGGCGTTGGAGATTTGAGGTGGGCTGCTCCTAGTACGAGAGGACCGGAGTGGACGTACCGCTGGTGTTCCGGTTGTCATGCCAATGGCATTGCCGGGTAGCTACGTACGGAAGCGATAACCGCTGAAAGCATCTAAGCGGGAAGCGCGCACCAAGATGAGATCTCCCGGGGCACAAGCCCCCTGAAGGACCCAGGTAGACCACCTGGTTGATAGGCGCGGTGTGGAAGTGCAGCAATGCATTGAGCTAACGCGTACTAATGATCCGTGCGGCTTGACCATATAACCCCAAGACGCTTCGCCGCCTCGACGCATATCGAGGCCCGGCCAAGTAGTGAAGCACTCGTCACATCCCGACCCCATGCTGATGCCGCGCACGTTTGCGCGCATCGCACCGATTCCCTGGCGGCCATAGCGGTGTGGTCCCACCCGATCCCATCCCGAACTCGGAAGTGAAACGCACCAGCGCCGATGGTAGTTTGGCATTCGCCATGCAAGAGTAGGACACTGCCAGGGGCTTAAAAAGTCGAAACGGCCACCCGAACGGGTGGCCGTTTTGCGTTTTGGGCGTGCCTTGCCGGCGCTGTTGCGGCGAGCGCGTCAGATCCAGCCTGCCAATTGCTTGACCGCCATGTCCGCGAGCGCCGATGCGTGTGCGCTGCCATCGTTGAGCGCCGGGATGTAGTGAAATTGTTTTCCGCCGTTGGTGAGGAACGTGGCGCGGTAGCGCAGCGCGATTTCTTCGAGGGTTTCCAGGCAATCCACGGCGAAGCCCGGGCAGACCACATCCAGGGTTGCGACATCCTGCCGCGCGAGTTGTTCGATCGTCTCGTCGGTGTACGGCCGCAACCAGGGTTGCCGGCCGAGCCGCGATTGGAACGCCACCAGCCATTCGTCGTCGGCCAAGCCCAGCGCATCGCCAAGGCGGCGGGCCGTTTCCCTGCATTGATCCGGATAGGGGTCGCCGGCTTTGGCGTATTTTTCCGGGATGCCATGGAAGCTCAGCAGCAATTTTTCGCCGCGGCCGTGTTGGGCCCAGTGCGCCTGCACGCTGCCGACCAGCGCCGCCAGATAGCCGGCATCGGTGTGGTAGTCGCCGATGGTGCGCAGTTCGGGCGGCCAGCGCAGCGTCTGCAGCGTGCGCGTCACGGCGTCGATCGCGGCGCCGGTGGACGTCGCCGAGTATTGCGGAAACAACGGGAATACCAGCAGGCGGCGCACGCCCCTGGCCATCAGGGATTCGATCGCTGCGGCGACCGAAGGCTCGCCGTAGGTCATCGCCAGCGCGACTTCGGCGTTGCCCGGCATCACGCGGTCGATCCGGGCGCGCACCGCATCCTTCAAGCGTTCGCCGAAGACCAGCAGCGGCGAGCCGTCGTTGCGCCAGATCTTGGCGTAGGCTTCGGCCGAACGGGCCGGCCGCGTGCGCAGGATGTAGCCGTGCAGGATCGGCCACCAGAGCCAGCGCGGCAACTCCACGATGCGCGGGTCGGACAGGAACTCGGCCAGGTAATCGCGCACCGCGTCCGTGGTCGGTGCTGCCGGCGTTCCCAGGTTCACCAGCAGCACCGCCGTCTTCGCGGTGACGAGGCGTTCAGGCGTGGTATCGAAACCGAGGTAACGGGGCATGCGAGGCAATCCGGCTCGCGAATATCCGCGAAGCCGTGCAGTCTGCCACAGCAGGCCGTCAACGGGACGTCCGGATCGGGCGTTGCGACCCCATGCAACGCATTTTTTCGACACGCTCCTCGGTGATTCACTCCCGGTTCGGCGGGTGCAGGCTGCGGTACACTGGGCGCTGGCGGAAAGCGGCGCCCGCATCCGTGGCCGTCCTGCGAGATTCCGCACGAGGTTCTTATGGGTTTTGACAGCATCTGGCACTGGCTGATCCTGCTCGTGATCGTGCTGGTGCTATTCGGCACCAGCAAGCTGACCAAGATCGGTCCCGATCTCGGCAATGCCGTGCGCGGTTTCAAGAAGGCCTTGCAGGGCGACGACGAAGCCGACAAGGCGAAGGCCGCTGGCAGCAGCGAGAAACTGCAGGCCGATCCGCCTGCCGGCGCCGACACCAAGCACCAGGAACAGCGCGACTCGGCCGAGTCGAAACCCGGGTCTGAATAACCGGGGCGGTAACGCCGCAATGATCGAGCTCAACTTCGGCAAGCTGCTGCTGCTGGCGGTGATTGCGCTCATCGTGCTCGGTCCCGAGAAACTCCCAAAGGCGGCGCGGATGGCGGGCGCGATGCTGCGGCGCCTGCGGCTCGGCTGGGAGAGCGTGCGCAGCGAGGTCGAACGCGAACTCGAGATCGAGGAAATGCGGCGTGCCGCGAAGGAAGCGGCGGATCAGGCCGACGCGATGCGCCAATCCGCCACCGACGATGTGCGCTCGGCGCATGCGGCGGTGAACGACACGATCGCGAAACTGGCCGATCCTGCCGTTGGCGCCGCGCACGACGACAAGGGTCAGGAGTCCCGCCATGGCGACGCCTGACCACCAACGCGAGCCGGACTCCGACAAGGATTCCGGTTTCGACCTCGAACAGGGCCTGTTCTCGCACCTGCTGGAATTGCGCTCGCGCCTGATCAAGGCGATCGGTTGCGTGGTGCTGGTGCTGGTCGGCCTCGTCCCGTTTGCCAACAAGCTGTACGGATGGCTGGCCGAACCGTTGGTGCGGCGCCTGCCGCAGGGCGCGCACCTGATTGCCACGCAGGTCGCCAGCCCGTTCCTCACCCCGCTGAAGCTGGCGTTCTACATCGCGCTGTTCGCCAGCATGCCGGTGATCGTCTACCAGTTGTGGGCGTTCGTGAGTCCCGGCCTGTACCGGCACGAGAAACGGCTGGCGCGCCCGTTGCTGGTGGCATCGGTGCTGTTGTTCTACTGCGGCTGTGCGTTCGCGTATTTCCTGGTGTTGCCGGCCGCGTTCCGGTTCCTGACCATGGTGACGCCGCCGGGCGTCGAGATGATGACCGACATCACGCACTATCTCGATTTCGTGATGCTGGTGTTCTTCGCGTTCGGGCTGTGCTTCGAGATCCCGGTGATCCAGGTCGTGCTGGCCGCCGTGGGCATCGTGAACATCCAGCGCCTCAAAAGCTGGCGGCGTTACGCGATCGTCGTCGCGGCTGCGGTCGCGGCGGTCATCACGCCGCCCGACATCACCTCGATGCTGCTGCTGTTGATCCCGATGGTGATCCTGTACGAGCTCGGCATCGTCGCGGTGCGCGTGCTGGTGAAACCCGGACCCGCGACGGATGCCGCGGGGCAGACGCCCTGACGCGTCGTGGCGGCATCGTCGCGCAAGATCGTGCACGTGGACATGGACGCGTTCTACGCGTCGGTCGAGCAGCGCGATGATCCATCATTGCGTGGCCGGCCGGTGGTGGTGGCATGGAAGGGCGCGCGTTCGGTGGTGTGCGCGGCGAGTTACGAAGCCCGCAAGTTCGGCGTGCATTCGGCGATGCCTGCATTGCGCGCCGAGCGCCTGTGCCCACAAGCGGTGTTCGTCCCGCCGGACTTCGTGCGCTACAAGGCTGTTTCGCGACAGGTGCGCGAAATTTTAGCGCGGCACACCGACTTGATCGAGCCGCTGTCGCTGGACGAGGCCTACCTGGATGTCACCCAACCCAAGTCCGGCCTGGCATCGGCCACCGCGGTTGCCGAAGCCATCCGCGCGGCGATTCGCGAGGAAACACGTTTGACGGCATCGGCAGGCGTCGCGCCCAACAAGTTCATCGCCAAGATCGCATCCGATTTCCGGAAACCCGACGGCCTGTTCGTGGTGCGCCCGCGCGAGGTGCTGGCATTCCTCGCGCCGCTTCCGGTCGAGCGCCTGCCCGGCGTGGGCAAGGTGATGCAGCGCAAGCTGGCGGAGCTTGGCATCGCGCGCGTCGCGGACCTGCGTGCGTTCGAGGCAGCCGAACTCGAACACCGCTTCGGGCGTTACGGCAAGCGCCTGCACGAGCTGTCGCTGGGTATCGACGAGCGTCCCGTGACGCCGGATCGCCCGACCCTGCAGATTTCCAGCGAGGATACGTTCGAGCGCGACCTCACGCTGGACGAACTCGCGCCGCACATCGAACGGCTGGCCGAGAACACCTGGGCTGCGCACCAGCGCGAGGCGCAGGCGCCGCACGCACGCATTGCGCGCAGCGTGGTATTGAAACTCAAGACCTCCGATTTCAGGATTCTCACGCGAACGGTCACTCCGGCCGAACGTCCGGCGTCGGCGCACGAACTCGCCGAAATCGCCTGCAGCCTGCGTTCGCGGGTATCGCTGCCGCCGCGCACGCGTTATCGCTTGGTCGGCGTCGGTCTTGCCGGTTTCGTCGACCGCGATAGTTACGAAGCACAGCCGGAATTGTTTGTGGAAACCTGATTCAAGAAGAGACGGTGCTTGCTACCGTGCCGCTGGATATTTCCCGCAGGTAAACCGGCAGGTCTGTCGCCTGCGGTTGCACGCCGAGCTGGTTGAGCATCGCGGTAACGTGTCCGCGGTGGTACGTCGTGTGAGTGATCACGTGCAGCACGATGTTTTCACGGCTCATCGTGCCCTCGCCGCCGCCGATGAAGGTGAAGCGGACGATCTCCGCGCGAGTTTTTGCGTCCAGCGCATCGGCGTAGTCGATGTACCACGCATCGATCGCGCGTTGCGACTCGTGCAGTTCGGCGAAGGGTGGTGAGGTTTCCGGATTGCGCGTGGTCAAACCGTGCGGCATGCCGAGCAGGTGCGACTTCCACACCACATCCATCAGGTACACATGGTTGAGCGTGCGCAGGATGCTGCCAGCGAAGATGGGCGTCGATGCGGACAGTCGTTCGGCCGAAAGCGCGGCGAGCGTGTTGTACAGCCGCGCGTCGCTCCACGCCTTGTAGCGCGTCAGCGTTTCCATATGCGACGAGGGCAACGGCACAGCTACTTTCGTTTCGGAATGTACAAATCGGTGATGGTGCCTTCGGCCACTTCCGCCGCCATACCCACCGATTCGCCCAAGGTCGGGTGCGGATGGATGGTGAGCGCGATGTCGCCGATCTCGGCGCCCATTTCGATCGCCAGCGTGACTTCGGAAATCAAATCGCCCGCGTGCACGCCCACGATGCCGCCGCCGATCACGCGGTGGGTGGCCGCATCGTAGATCAGCTTGGTGAAGCCTTCCGGGCGATCCATCCCCAGCGCGCGTCCTGATGCCGCCCACGGGAACTTGCCGACGCCGACGTCCAGTTTCTTTTCCTTGGCCTCGCGTTCGGTGACGCCGACCCACGCGATCTCGGGATCGGTGAACGCGACCGATGGCACCACGCGCGCATCGAAGTGGCGCTTCTGGCCCGCCGCGGCTTCCGCGGCGGCGTGCGCTTCGTGCACGGCCTTGTGCGCCAGCATCGGCTGGCCGACCAGGTCGCCAATCGCGAAGATGTGCGGGACATTCGTGCGCATCTGCGTATCGACCGGAATCAGGCCGCGGTCGGTGACGGCAACGCCGGCCTTGTCGGCGCCGATCTTGTTGCCGTTGGCGCTGCGGCCCACCGACACCAGCACGCGGTCGAAGGTCTTCTTCTCGGGAATGCTGTCGCCTTCGAACTCGCAGGCGATGCCGCTCTTGTGCGCCTTCGCGGCGGTGACCCTGGTTTTCAGGTGCACCGCGACGCCCTGGTTCTTGAGACGCATGGCGAGCGGGCGCACCAGATCGGCATCCGCGCCCGGCATCAACTGGTCCATGAACTCGACCACGGTGACGGCGCTGCCGAGCGCGCGATACACCGTCGCCATTTCCAGGCCGATGATGCCGCCGCCGACGACCAGCAGTGATTTCGGCACGTCGCGCAATTGCAGCGCGCCGGTGGAATCCATCACGCGCTCGTCGTCCCACGGGAACATCGGCAGGCGCACGGCCTGCGAGCCGGCCGCGATGATGGCCTGCTCGAAACGGATCAGTTTCCTGTCGTTGCCGTGCACGACTTCGAGTTCATGCGGCGACACGAACGTGCCGACGCCCTGCACGGCGCGCACCTTGCGCTGCCTGGCCATCGAGGCCAATCCGCCGGTCAGCTTGCCGACGGTTTTGTCCTTGAAGCTGCGCAGCGCGTCGAGGTCGATCTTCGGCTTGCCGAAGCTGATGCCGTGCGCGGCCATCGCTTCGGCGGCATCGATCACTTCAGCCGCGTGCAGCAGTGCCTTGGACGGAATGCAGCCGACGTTGAGGCATACGCCGCCGAGCGTGCCGTAGCGTTCCACCAGCACCGTGTCGAGGCCAAGGTCGGCCGCGCGGAACGCCGCGCTGTAGCCGCCGGGACCGGAACCCAGCACCAGCATCCAGCATTCCATGTCGGGCTTGCGGCCGGTTTCACGCGCGGCGGGAGCGGCCTGACTCCCTCCCCCGCTCGCGGGGGAGGGTTGGGGTGGGGGAGATACTTGCTGCGACTTTCCCCCCTCCGCCTTCGGCACCTCCCCCCGCGCGGCAGGGGGAGGGGGATTGGATTGTGTGGTCGAGGGAACATCACCTTCCGCCTCGATCACCGCGACGATGGTGCCTTGCTGCACCGTGTCGCCGAGCTTGACCTTCACTTCCTTGATGATGCCGGCCGCCGAAGCCGGCACTTCCATCGTGGCCTTGGCCGATTCCAGCGTGACCAGCCCCTGGTCCTTGGCGACGCGGTCGCCGGGTTTCACCAGCACCTCGATTACCGGCACGTCGTGGAAGTCGCCGATGTCGGGCACCTTGAGTTCGATCGTGTTTGCCATGTCGGTATCCCCGCGCTCAGAGCAAGGCCCGGCGCATGTCGCCGAGGAGTTGCGCGAGGAAAGCGGCGAAGCGCGCGGCGGCGGCGCCGTCGATCACGCGGTGATCGTAGGACAGCGACAGCGGCAGGATCAGGCGCGGCGCGAACTCCTTGCCGTTCCACACGGGCTGCATCGACGATCGCGAAACACCCAGGATTGCGACTTCGGGCGCGTTGATGATGGGCGTGAATGCGGTACCGCCAATGCCGCCCAGCGAGGAGATCGAGAAACACCCGCCCGACATTTCGCCCGGCGTCAACTTGCCATCTCGCGCTTTTTTCGCGAGCGCCGACATTTCCTGCGCGATCTCGATCACGCCTTTCTTGTCGCAGTCGCGGATCACCGGCACCACCAGACCGTTCGGTGTGTCCGCCGCGAACCCGATGTGGAAGTAATGCTTCACGACCAGGTTTTCGCCGGAAGCATCCAGCGAGGCGTTGAAGTCAGGGTACTTCTGCAGGGCCGCGACCGAGGCCTTGATCAGGAACGCCAGCATCGTGACCTTGGTGCCGGACTTCTCGCTTTCCTTGTTGAGCGCAACGCGCAGGGCTTCGAGGTCGGTGATGTCGGCGTCCTCGAATTGCGTGACGTGCGGGATCATCGCCCAGTTGCGCGCGAGGTTGGCACCGGACAGCTTCTTGATCCGCGACAGCGGCTTGGTCTCGACCTCGCCGAACTTGCTGAAATCGATCTGCGGCCACGGCAACAGGTTCAAGCCGCCACCGCCGGTGGCAGCGACGGGAGCGCCGCCGGCCATCACCGACTTGACGAACTTCTGCACATCTTCCCGGGTGATGCGGCCCCCGCGCTCGCTGCCGGTGACGCGCAAAAGATCGACACCCAACTCGCGCGCAAAAGCGCGCACCGCGGGGCTGGCGTAGGGCACCTTGCCCGGCATGATCGATTCGGCGGTGAAGGGGATCGGCGGCGCGCGGCGTTCAAGGTTTTCGCTTCCCCCGCTTGCGGGGGAGGGCTGGGGTGGGGGTTGAGTTTGCGCTGATTCTCCCCTCTCCGCTTTCGGCACCTCCCCCTGCTTCGCGGGGGGAGGGTTGTCTTTGTCGGACGATTGCCGCGCTGGTTCCTGGTTGCGGTTTTCGGCCTGTTGCTTGGGTGCGGAGGCTCCGTCAGAGGCAGCCCCTTCCGCTTCGATCATCGCGACCACGCTGCCTTCGGAGACCTCGTCGCCGACCTTGACCTTGACTTCCTTCACCGTACCCGCGAACGGTGCCGGCACTTCCATGGTGGCCTTGGCGGATTCCAGCGTCACGAGGCCCTGGTCCTTGTCGACGTGGTCGCCGGGCTTGACCATTACCTCGATCACGGGCACACCATGAAAATCGCCGATGTCCGGCACCTTTGCTTCGCGCACGTCTGCCATGTCCGGTTCCTTCACTCCGAAAGCCGCAAGATGCCCAGTTTCGCGCATTTGGCCGCCCGCGTCATGTAGCGGCCGAAAGTCACGGTGACCTGTGGCAGATGGACGTGCCGCAAGGCGTCGGGCAGACTGCTCCGGCATTTTCGCCAGCCGCTGCCGGAGAGACGACGTGCTGACCATCCGCAACCTTTCCAAAACCTATCCGAACGGCGTGCAGGCGCTGCGCGACGTGTCGCTGGACATCCCGAACGGGATGTTCGGCCTGTTGGGACCGAATGGCGCCGGCAAGTCCACGCTGATGCGTACCATCGCGACGCTGCAGGATCCGGACGCGGGCAGCATCAAGCTGGGCGATATCGACGTGCTGGCCGACAAACCCGCGACGCGCCGCGTGCTGGGCTACCTGCCGCAAGAGTTCGGCGTGTATCCCAAGGTCTCAGCCGAGGCGATGCTGGACCACTTCGCGGTGCTGAAAGGCGTCACCCGCCGCGGCGAGCGCCGCGATCTGGTGGACGCGCTGCTGAAGCAGGTGAACCTGTGGGACGTGCGCAAGCGCAAGCTCGGCGGGTTTTCCGGCGGCATGCGCCAGCGCTTCGGGATCGCGCAGGCGCTGATCGGCGATCCGAAACTGGTGATCGTGGATGAACCCACCGCGGGACTCGACCCGGAAGAGCGCCAGCGTTTCCTGAACCTGCTGTCGGAGATCGGCGAGCGCGTGGTGGTGATCCTCTCGACCCACATCGTCGAGGACGTGACCGAACTGTGCCCGCGCATGGCGATCATCACGCAAGGCCAGGTGCGCCTGACCGGCGAGCCGCGCGAGACGATCCGTTCGCTCGAAGGCAAAGTCTGGCGGCGCGCGATTGACAAGGCCGCGCTGCCGCAGTACCGCGAGCGCATGACCGTGCTGTCCACGCGGCTCGCGGGCGGCGCGACGCTGATCCACGTGCTGGCCGACGCGAAACCCGACGACGGTTTCGAGAGCGTGCCGCCGGATCTTGAAGACGTGTATTTCGGGCAACTGCACCACGCCGCCGCGAACAAGGCGGCCTGACATGCTGCGCGAAATCTTCCGGTTCGAGCTGCGCCAGCAACTCAGGAGCCCGCTGTTCTGGCTGATCCTGGTCGCGCTCGCGGCCTTGGCATTCGCGGTCGCCTGCACCGACACGATCACGGTCGGCGGCGGCGTCGGCAACATCCATCGCAACGCGCCGCATGTCGTGATCGACATGCTCGGCACGTTCTCGATCCTGGGCCTGTTCCTGATCACGATCTTCGTGGCGGGCGCGGCGCTGCGCGACTTCAGTGCCAACACCGCGGAAATGATGTTCGCGACGCCGATGTCGCGCGGCGCCTACCTTGGTGGCCGGTTCGCGGCGGGCTGGCTGGTCAGCGTGCTGGTGCTGGTTGGCGTCGCGTTTGGCTTGTGGCTGGGTTCGCTGATGCCGTGGCTCGATCCCGCGCGCCTCGGCCCGACACCGTGGCACGCCTACGGCTGGGCGCTGGCCGTCATCGTGCTGCCCAACCTGTTCTTCCTCGGCGCGCTGTTGTTTCTGCTGGCGACCGTGACGCGCTCGATGCTGGGCACCTACGTCGGCGTGATCGCGTTCGTGGTGCTGGTGGTCGTGGCGGGGCAGTTCCTCGGCCACGGCAACATCGAGCACCAGACCGCTGGCGCGCTGATGGATCCGTTCGGGATGGGCGCGTTCGATCTGGCCACGCGCTACTGGACGGCATCCGACAGCAACACGCGGGTGCCGGCGTTCGCGGGCGTGATCCTTGGCAACCGTGCGCTGTGGGTCGGCATCGGCGTGGTGTTGCTGGGCGCGACGCTGGCCTTGTTCAAGCCCGATCGCGAAGGGCTGCGCTGGTTCCGCTGGCGCCGGCGCGGCGTGGCGGTGGGCGCGGCGGATGCAGCGGCAACGGCCGCCGCGCCGATCGTGCTGCCGGTGGTGGCCTTGCGTTCCGGATTGGCGGCGCGCTTGACCCAGTTCCGCAAGCTTGCGTGGTTCGACACCTTGAGCGTGCTCAAGGGCACCGCGTTCCTGGTGATGGTGTTGTTCGGGCTGGCCAACCTCACCGCGGCGCTGTCCTTTACCGGCGAAATCTACGGCACCAGTGTGTATCCGGTGACGCACCTGATGGCGCAGGCGATGGACGGCAGCTACAAGTGGCTGCTGCTGATCGTGCTGATCTTCTACGCGGGTGAGCTGGTGTGGCGCGAACGCGGCGCCCGGATCAGCGCAGTGGTGGATGCGTTCCCGACGCCGGACTGGATTCCGCTGCTGGCCAAGGTCGCCGCGCTGGCGGTGGTGATCGTGGTGTTCCTGGCGGTGGGTTCGCTGTACTGCATGGGCTATCAGATGCTGCACGGGTTCCATGACGTGCAGCCGCTGCTGTACCTGCAATACCTCGGATTCTCGCTGCTCGGATTCCTGTTGCTGGGCATCCTGTCGGTGGTGTTCCAGGTGTGGGCCAACAACAAGTTCGCGGGCTATGCGCTCATCATCGGCTGGCTGCTGCTGATGTTCGGCCTGTCGCAGTTGCACCTGACCGACAATCTCTACCACTACGGCAACGCGCCGGCCGCGCCGTATTCGGACATGAACGGCTTCGGCTCGTTCTGGGTCGGCACGCTGTGGTTCCGCGCGTACTGGTATTGCTGCGCGATCGCATTGCTGGTGATCGCCGCGCTGTACTGGGTGCGGGGCAACGTCAGCGGTTGGCGCGCACGCGGACGGGTCGCGCTGCAGCGCTTCCGCTGGCCGGCGCGGATCGTGCTGGCGGCATCGCTGGCCGGGTTCGCCGCGATCGGCATGTTCGTGTTCCACAACACGCACCGCCTGTACCGCTACCAGACCCACGACCAGCAGTTGCGCCTGCAAGCCAGCTACGAGAAGGATTACCGCAAGTACCTGGGGATGGCGCAACCGCGCATCACCGACGTCAACGTGGACGTGGCGATGCATCCCGCCGAGCGGCGCGTCGATGTCGATGGCCACTACACGCTGGTCAACAAGCACGCCCAGCCGATCGATACGCTGCTGGTGCAGTTGCCGACATCGAATACCCGCGACTACAAGGTCGATCTGGAATTCCCGGCGCACACGGTCGAGCACGCCGATCCGAAGCAGGGCTTCTATCTGTACAAATTGAAGACGCCGCTGGCACCCGGCGCGTCGATGGACTTCGGCTTCAGGATGCACATCGCCTACGACGGCTTTGCCAACGAGCCAACCGGCGAGCAGATCGTCCACAACGGCACCTTCATCAACAGCATGGGGTTCCCGCATTTCTGCTACGACGAAGGCCGCCAGATCACCGACAACAACGATCGCCGCAAGTACGGCCTCGGTCCGGCGCAGCGCATGGCCAAGCGCGACGATGTCGCCGCGCATGCCAACAACCTGATTTCCTGCGATGCCGACTGGGTGCACTTCCAGGCGACGGTTTCGACCAGTGCGGACCAGATCGCGCTGGCGCCGGGTTACCTGCAGAAGGAATGGATGCAGGACGGCCGGCGCTACTTCCATTACGTGCAGGACACGCCGATCCTGGATTTCTTCTCGTTCCAGTCCGCGCGTTACAAGGTGGCGCGCGAGAAGTGGCACGACGTGAACCTGGAGATCTATTACGACCCGCAGCATCCGTACAACATCCAGCGGATGTTCAAGGCGATGCAACTGTCGCTGGATTACTACACCCAGCACTTCGGGCCGTACCAGTTCCGCCAATTGCGCATCCTGGAGTTTCCGGACTACAGCAGCTTCGCGCAGTCGTTCGCCAACACCATTCCGTTTTCCGAGTCGCTCGGGTTCATCGCGGACGTGCGCAAGCCGACCGACATCGACTACGTCACCTACGTGACCGCGCACGAGATCGGCCACCAGTGGTGGGCGCACCAGGCGATCGGCGCCAACGTGCAGGGTGTGACGATGCTGGACGAGTCGCTGGCGCAGTATTCGGCGCTGATGGTGATGAAGCACCTATACGGCCCCACGAAGATGCGCAAGTTCCTGAAGTACGAACTCGACCGCTACTTGTCGGGCCGTGCCAGCGAGGAAGTCGCGGAGGAGCCGCTCGCGCTGGTCGAGAACCAGCCCTACATCCACTACCGCAAGGCGTCGGTGATCTTCTACGCGCTGCAGGATTACATCGGCGAGGACAAGGTCAACGCCGCGCTGCGCACGTGGCTCGACAAGGTGAAGTTCCAGCCGCCGCCGTACACCGACACCCGTGACCTGATCGCCGATCTGCGCGCCGAAGCGGGGCCGCAATACCAGAACCTCATCACCGATTTCTTCGACAAGATCACCTTGTTCGACGATCGCATGGTGTCGGCGACCGCGAAGAAACTGCCGGACGGCAAGTACGAGGTCACGATGCACGTGCACGCGGCGAAGTACTACGCCGACGGCAAGGGCACGCAGACGCGCGCCAAGCTGGACATCCCGATCGAGATTGGCGTGTTCGCCAAGGCGAAGGATGGCGAGGAACAGGACGAGAAGCCGTTGTTCCTCGCGAAATATCCGGTCAAGGATGGCGACAGCACGATCACCGTGACGGTCGATGGCAAGCCGTTCGAGGCGGGGATCGATCCGTTCAACGAACTGGTGGATCGCGTCAGCGACGACAACCGCGCGCCGGTGACGTTCCCGTAGGAGCCTGCCTGCAGGCGATCCGCGTGCTGTCAGCGCTTCTTCGGGAGCGGCAGGAATTTCGCGGGATCGTAGCCGCCGACTTCGAACTTCAGGGTCTGCTTGCCCTGGTCCTTCATGGTGACGTCCATCTCGATCACCCTGGCCTTCTGCATCGCCGCGATGAAATGCTTGTCGTCCTTGATGAACATCGCGGGCTCGCCGGTCTTGGGCAGGTACGCTTTCCAGGTTTCGCGCTTGCCGTCGAAGCGCATCGTGACGTTGCATTCATCCCTGCACACGAAGCCCTTGCTGCCGTCGGGGGCGAACAGGTACACGCTCTGGCCCCACTTCACGTGCCGGCGCAGCACCAGCCGCACGCTGTTCGCGCTGGCGGGCGCGGAATAGATGCTCGCGGTGTTCTGCATGCCGTCCACGTTCGCGGTCTGGTAATACCACAGGTTTGCGAGGCGTTCGTGCTCGGCCTTGGCCTTCACGTTCGCCTGGATCTGCGACAGGGTCTTCTGCACTTCGGTGGCGGCGGAGGTGCCGGGGTATTTCTGGACGATTTCCTCGCCCACCGGTACCGCCAGCGCTTCGCTGTGCTCGGCCAGCATCTGCTGGTAGAGCTTCAAGTCCTTGTCGGCGACGGCTTCGTTGGCGGAGGCCTGCGCGGAAGCGGACGGTGCAGTCGGGGCAGGCGTGCCTTGTTGCGAGCAGGCCGAAACCAACATGGACGCCGCCGCGGCAACGACAACCGGAAGCAGGCGATTGGCGAAACGGTGGATGGGCGTGTTCATGGCCCGCAGTATAACCGTCGCACCTGCCTGCCAGCCGCGCCCGGTTCGCGCCGCGGGTTCACTTGGAACCACGTCAGGCGCCGGCGGCTTCGATGAACACGGTTCCTGCGTGTTGCCTTTCGAACGTGACGTTGACGGTGCGTTCGATCGCGTGTGTGCGATGAACCGTCCCGGCCGGCACGACTGCGTATTGCCACTCGCCCAACTCCAGGGTGCGGTTGTCGGCCAGATCGATTTGCAGCTTGCTGGCGACCACCAGGAAAAGCTCATCGGAATCGGGATGCCTGTGCCAGCGATACTCACCCTCGAACACCGCCAGCCGCAGGCACGCGTCGTTGACGTTGGACAGTACGTCATTTCGGTACGGTTCGCCCACGGCTCTTTGGCAGGCCTGCAGGTCGATGACCGTGGAGTCGGAGTAGCGGGCTTCCTGTGCCGTGTACTCATCCGCCGATGGAAGGCGTGTTTTCATTTGTTGCTCCGATGACGATGCGGCCAGACCCGACGGACGACATCGCCGTCGGCTGCTCGTGGTTGCGTGAAGCTCATGTCAGCCGTGGCATTCCACACCCGGCCGCGCGGAAGTACGCATCACGGCAAGGCGTCGCACCGCCGGCCGGCGCGGTTGCAATTGCCCGTACAGCATGCCGCCAAGGATCAATGCGCCGCCCACGGCCATGCTGAGCGTCAACGGTTCGCCCAGTGCCAGCCACGCCCACAGCACGCCGAAGATCGGGACGAGGTAAGTCACCGTGGTCGCGCGCGGCGCGCCGACGCGCTGGATCAGGCGGTAGTAGATCGCATAGGCGAATCCCGTGCAGACCACGCCCAACGCGATCAGGCTGAACCATGCTTGCGCGGGCACGTGCGCGGATGGCCATTGCCACGCCGCAAACGGAGCCAGCAGCACCGCGCCCCACGCCAACGTCGCCGCGGCGACTGCCGCCGGCGGCAGGCCCGAGAAATGGCGCTTCACCAGGTTCGAGGACGCGCCATACAAGAACGCGCCGCCGGCGCCGGCCGCAACCGCGGGCCCCAAACCGGCGCCACCGACATCGTCGCTCGCCAGCACCACCACGCCCACCAAACCGAGCGCGAGTCCGACCAAGCGGCGACCGCCGATGCGCTCACCGAACATCGCAAAGGCCGCAAGCGCCGCGAACGGCACCGCCATGCTCATGACGATCGCGTTGACGCCGGCTGGCGCGCGTTCAGAACTCCACGCGAACAGCAGGAACGGCAGCGAGGTGTTGACCAGGCCGAGCGCCATGATCTTGAACCAGCCGGCGGCGGCGAGTTGCCGGCGCGCACGCCACAAGAAAGGCGACAACACCAACGCGCCGAGCGCGAGGCGCACGTCGACCAGAGGCAGCGGGCCGAATTTCGGAGCGGCGATCCTGAGGAACAGGAACGAGCCGCCCCAGACCGCGGCGAGTGCCAGCAGTTCGAACGGGGTGCGCCAGTCGCGGCCCGATGCCAGGGTGCGGTGCGCGCGATGGCCGCCACGCGGCGTTTCCTGATCCGCCGGGGCGTCATCCCGCGCCAGCCGGCGCGCCGTCTCCAAATCGGTGACATGGCCGCCGAGAAACAACATGCCGCCGGACAGTTTTGCCAATTCCCTCAACATGGGATACCTCCTTACCAGTACAGGCGAGGGCGCCAATCCCGATGCGGGATGGTTTTCGAGGCGTCCGATGTTTTCTGCCGAGGTCCGCTCGACCCTGAACACTCGCAAGCCTTCCCGCCGATGGTCGATCGGTCGTCCACGCCGCGACGATGGGATCGCGTGCCGCCAAAATGATTTATCAATTCCTTCAACATGTGACACCTCCATCCGGGTTGCATGGAAGCTGTGTGAAGCGCAAGAATAGGGCGACACCGCAACCATCGGTAGCGATGATTTTTCAAGCGAGTGTTGAGGAATATCGAATATGGCGCGCACCCCGCTGAATTCCCTGCAAACCTTCGTTGCGGCCGCGCAGGCGCAGAACCTGACCCGCGCGGCTGAGCGCCTGCACCTGACGGTGAGCGCGCTCAGCCACCAGATCCGGCAACTGGAGGAACGCGTCGATTGCACGCTGTTCGTGCGCGGTCCGCGCGGCCTGAAGCTCACCGCCGAGGGCCAGCGCCTGCTCGACAACGTGGCGCCGCACCTCGAAGCGATCGACGACGCGCTGAAGCCGCTGTGCGCGCGTTGCGACAACGCGCTGTCGCTGTCGGCGATGCCGTCGATGACATCGAGCTGGCTGCTGCCGCGCCTGCCGCGTTTCGTCGCGCAGCATCCCGAAATCGAATTGAACCTGGATTCCTCGATCGAACTGGTGGATTTCGCCGACGGCCGTCATGACGCCGCGCTGCGTTACGGCGTCGGCAACTGGCCGGGACTGGTCGTCGAATCGTTGCTGGAGGAATGGCTGACGCCGGTCGCGAGTCCAGCCTTGCTGGCGCGGCGCAAGCCGCCGCGCCTGGAAGATCTCGGCGACCTGCCGTTGCTGTGCCCGGAGGATCCCTGGCCCGAATGGTTCGCGTTGTACGGCGGCAAGCCGCCCAAACGCTACGCCGCGTCGTTCAGCGATTCCGAATCGCGCCAGCGCGCGGCGGTCGAAGGCATCGGCGTGGCGCTGGGACGCACGACCATGGTGCGCCCGCTGATCGAAGCCGGGCAACTGGTCGCGCTGTTCCCGCAGTTGATGAAAGCCAAACGCTGGCACTACCTCGTGTATCCGGAACGCTCGCGCAAGCACGCCGGCTTCATGGCCTTCCGCGAATGGCTGCTGGATGAAGCCGCGCGTTTTCGTGCGGCGCCGCCCGTCGGGCTCGTGAAGCCTCCGCGCAAGGCTGTGCGCGCGGCGCGGCCTCGCAAGCGCGCGTGAGTCAGGCGCCGCCGCAGGGATCGTGTCCGGTCAGGCGCGCGTAGGTGTCGACCGTCTCGTCGCGCTGGTGGCCGTCGCGGCCCGCCGCGGACGGCGATCGGATGCGCCGGCAGGCTTCGGCGCGGGAAACCTTTTCGCCGTGCACGGGCACGCGGCTCCAGGCATCGTGGCGCCCGCGTGTCCGTCCGCTCGACATTTTTTCGGCGTAGCGGCTGCGCACCACGCCATCACCCGGCACCGAACCCGGACAGCGCGTGTGCCGGTAGAACACTTCGCCGTCGGCGGCGCGGCATTCCCACGACGTGGGCGATTTGGCCTTGCGTGTGCGCGCGGCGACCGAAGCGTTTCGTGAGCGAGCGTGCGCGCCGCGCGATTTCGGCGCCTGCACCGATTGCGGTTGCGGTGGCGCGCCGGAATCGATCAGCGGTTGGCCCGCCAGGTCCAGTTTCGTCTGCCGCGCGTGCGCAGCGCACGGCGTGTCGCGGTAGGTGAGCCGACCATGCGTGTCGACGCATCGGTAGACCGATGCCGCGTGCGCGCCGGCCGTGCATGCCCACAGCAGCACGGCGCCAGCCACGCGCGCAAGCCAGACGTGGCGCCGGGATTTCGCGAGGCTGGCATGGTGCAGGCCGGCATGGGATGGCATGGCTGTCTCCTTCGCAGTCCACGCCATGATCGAACCTGCACGCTACCGCCACCAGCGGACGCCACCGCTGGAGCGTGTAGGGAAATGCCGATGTCGTGTACTGGTAGCGGCGAGGATGCAGGCGTATAAGGAGCGAGTGCGGATCGCGGAAAGGAGCCGGCCATGACTTCAGGCAAGGTTTTGCTGGGTTCGGTTGTCGCAGGCGTCATCGGAGTGGCGATGGCGTCGTCCGCACAGGCGCAGACCACCATGGCTCCCGGCGAGATTCCCGCGCCCGAGTACGGTTCCTGTGTCACGACTTGCGCGTTGTCGAACGGCAACTTCAACACGCCGGAATCGGACGGCAGGCCCGGCGTGAAGTTCTATTACGACGGCATGACGGCATACCAGCACAAGGACTACGAACACGCGGCCTACATGCTCAAGGTCGCAGCGTCGTGGGCGTACAAGCCTGCCGAATACAACCTCGGCATCATGTATTTCAGGGGCATGGGCGTACCGGTGAACCGCCCGCTCGGCACGGCGTGGATGTTCCTGGCGGCCGAACGCGACACCTCGGAATATGTCTACGCCCGCCACCTGATGGTGAGCGACCTGGACAGCGCCGAGCGCACCGAGGCTTATGCGTTGCTGCAGCAGCTCGAGAAAACCTATGGAGACAAGGTCGCATTGCGCCGCGCGAAGGTGCAATGGACACACACGAAGTCAAGCATCACCGGTTCACGGGTCGGGTACACCGGAGACTATGTGATGGTGGGCAGCGGCAATGGCGCCAGGCCGCCCGCGCTATACGGCAAGGATGCTTCCCTCCCGGAGGCGGCGGGGACTCCCATGTCAGTGAACGGGTGGGAGGTATTCAAGAACGGCGATGTCACGGATGGTTCGATCGCTTACCGCCAGTTTCAGCAGAGCAATAATCCGTACGACCCGATCTTCATCCAGAACCGGGGTTCCGCGACGGTGGGTCCCTTGCAGCAAATCAAGACCGATGCCGACAAGGATTCGTCGAGCAAGAAGGGCAACACGACACCCTCAGCAGACTCCATCCATCCGCCGCGCAACGCCTGACCCGGACGCGTTGACTGCAAGCCGGCACACACGCCGGCATTGCAGTCTTCATGCAAGGGTGAATCGTCGAACGACGTGCGCCGCCTCAGGCTCGTGCTCAATCCTGCCTCGTCGCCACCACGCTGCCGTCGTTGGGGTCGACCAGCAGATCGACCTTCTTGCCTTCGGGGTTCCTGGCCCTGGCGCTCCACAAACCCTTGTCGAACTTCACGCGGTCGATGTTCTGGAAACCCTGCGCCGTCAGCTTGGCCTTGACCTCGTCCTCGTTGAGCCTTGAAGGCGCATCGGCCTCGTACACCTTGCCGGTGGTCGGGCCGACCTTGATGTGCACCCATTTGTCGTTGCCGCCGCGCGCCTTGGCCTGCCATACGCCGTCCTTGAACTTGAGGTGCTTCACCTTCTGGTAGCCGGCGTTGGCGATGTCGGATTCGATCGCGGCCTGGCTCAGCGCGCCCGCGGGAGAACCCACGCGGGTGGTCGTGGTAGTCGTGGTGGTTTGCACGGGCGCGTTCTGCGCGAACGCGGCGCCGCCGGCGAGCAACAGGGTTGCGGAAAACGCTGCAGCGAGCGTGTGCTTTTGCATGGCGATACCTCCGTTTGAACAAGCGCAGCAAGCTTGGTCACGCGCCGATCAACGATGCATGAACACGAGGTTCACGACTCAGTGGTCATTCATCCGACGCGCGCCTGTTAATCTTCGGCGTCGGTTCATCTTCCGCGACGATGCGCATCACCTTCCATCATCCCGTGGCGTTCTGGTTCGGCTGTCTGACAGTGGCCGCAGGCGTGTGCCTGCACCTGCCGATGTACGTGATGGCGGCGCCGATGCACTTCCATCTCGCGGGCATGCCGATGGACGGAGAGATGTTGCTGGGCATGCTGCTGATTCCCTCGGGCGTGCTGCTGGCGGCGTGGGGTTTGCTGCCGCGCCTCGCGCAGGTGCGCATGACCACGCGCGGCGGTGCCCGCCTGCATTGGCACGTCGCCGACGGCGTGCCGTTGAACGTCGAGCACTGGAAGCTGGTGGCGGTGCTGGCGCTGGCGCTGACGATCGACGTGATGAAACCCGCGTCGATCGCATTCGTGATGCCGGGCATGGCGCACGAGTACGCGATCGGGATGTCGAAGGCGGGCTACCTCGCGCTGTCGGCGCTGATCGGCACCGCGGTGGGATCGGTGGTGTGGGGCAGGCTGGCCGACGTGTTCGGCCGGCGCGCCGCGATCCTGCTGTCGGCGTTGCTGTTCATGGGCACCGCGATCTGCGGCACGATGCCATCGTTCAACTGGAACCTGGTGATGTGTTTCATGATGGGCGCGGCGGCCGGCGGGATGTTGCCGATCGCGTTCACCCTGATGGCCGAAACCGTGCCGGCGCGGCATCGCGGCTGGCTGCTGGTGGCGCTGGGCGGCGTCGGCACCTCGGCGGGTTATCTCGCCGCGTCGGGCGCCGCGGCCTTGCTGGAACCGAGCTTCAGTTGGCGCGCGCTGTGGCTGTTGAACCTGCCGACCGGCGCGTTGATCGTGGTGCTCAATCGCTACATCCCGGAATCGCCGCGCTTTCTCGCCAACGCGGGGCTCGAGGATCAGGCGCGCGGGGTGCTGGCGCGTTTCGCGGGTTCATCGCATGCGCTGGTGAACGACGCCGAATCCGCCGCTGCGCCGATCATGGAAATCCACCAGCCGCGCGCCGGCTTGCGCGAGATGCTGCGCGGACGCCACGCCCGCATCACGCTGGCGCTGATGGCCTGCGGATTGGCGTGGGGCTTGGTGAATTTCGGGTTCGTGCTGTGGCTGCCGGCCAACCTGCAAAAACTCGGACTGGATGCGGGCGCGGCCGGCAAGTTGATGGCGCAGTCGGCGTTGCTGGCGATTCCCGGCATCGCGGTGGTGGTGTGGCTTTACCAGCGCTGGAGCAGCTTCCGGACGCTGGTGTTGTTCGTCGCGCTGACGGTGCTGGCGCTGCTCGCGTTCGCCCTGATCGAACTGTTCGGGTTGCGCGCGCAGTCGCTGACCATCGCCGCCACGGTGCTGCTGCTGGTTGCGATCAGCGGGGTGATCGCGACCATGATTCCGTACGCGGCGGAAATCTATCCCGTGCACCTGCGCGGCACCGGCTCGGGATTGATCGCCGCGGGTTCCAAGGCCGGCGGCATCCTCGGCGCGGTGCTGGGCGTGGCGGGCCTGTTCGACAGTTTCGTGTGGTCGGCACTGGTGATCGCCGTGCCGATGTCGATCGCCGGCACCATGCTGTGGCGCGGCGGCGTCGAAACCAGCGGACGCGAACTGGAATCGATCCAGCAACGGCTGGAAAGCCCGTGAAGCTCCGCGCGCCGGATTGATGGAAAGGCACCGGACGCGGATCAACGCGGACAAGCGCGGATGGAGCATGATCCGCGTGCATCCACGCATATCCGCGTCACGAACTTCGTGATCCGGTTGCGTGGCTCAGTGTGCGGACGAAGTCGCCACGGCGGGTTGCGCCGCGGCTTGCCGCGCCAGCGCCAATCCCTTCAGCACGTGCAGCGCCTCGGACAGCGCGTAGTCCTGCACCGCGAGATCGCCGGCGTCGTGGTTGGCGTTTTCGGTGGGCGAACCCGAGAGGTGGTTGGGCAGGTCGCCCTCGTGTTCGTCGTCGTCCAGCGACGGATTGCGGTTGGCCGCGACCGTGACGTTGCCGAGCACGATGTCGGGCGTGATGCCCGCGACCTGGATCGAGGTGCCGTCCGGCGTGTAGTAGCGCGCGGTAGTCAGTTTCACCGCATCGCCGTTGCCGAGCGGCAGGATCGTCTGCACCGAGCCCTTGCCGAAGGTGCGCCGTCCCATGATCAGCGCACGGTGGTGGCCCTTCAGCGCGCCGGTCACGATTTCCGCGGCCGAGGCGGTGCCGTTGTCGACCAGCACCACCATCGGCGCGCCGTTCAGCAGGTCGCCGGGCGTCGCGTTGAACTTGAGGTCGGATTGCGGCAGGCGTCCGCGGGTGCTGACGATCAATCCGGAGTCGAGGAAGTCATCGGAAACGCCGACCGCGCTGGTCAGCAGACCGCCCGGATTCGAACGCAGGTCCAGCACGGCGCCGCGCAGCGGCCCATCCTTTTTCTGCAGGGCTTCCAGCTTGCGGGTGAGTTCGCTCGCGGTGTCTTCCTGGAATTCGCTGATGCGGATGTAGGCATAGCCCGGTTCCAGCATGCGCGTGGTCACGCTGGCGACCCGGATGCGCTCGCGCACCAGCGGGATCGCGATCGGCTTGCCGCCGTCGGCGTGCACCACGGTCAGCGTGATCTTCGAACCGATCGGCCCGCGCAGTTTCTTGATCGCGGCGTCGATCGCATCCGGCTGCACCGGCGCGCCGTCGATCGCCACGATCACGTCGCCCGCCACGATGCCGGCGCGCTTGGCCGGACCGCCGTCCAGCGGCGCGATGATCACCAACTGGTGGTTGACCTGCGCGACCTGGATGCCGAGGCCGGTGTACGCGCCGGAGGTGTCCTCGGTCAGGTCCGTGAGTTCGCTCTTGTCGAGGAATTCGCTGTGCGGGTCGAGGCCCGCCAGCATCCCGCGGATCGCCGACTGCATCAGGCGCTTGTTGCTGACCGGGCTGACGTAGGCCTGCTTGATCAGTTCGAAGGCGCGGGTGAAGGTTTCGATGTCGGCAAGGCTGGGCGTATCGGCGGCGGAGCTGGACGCCGCGGGTGCGCTCGATGACGCACTGGCTGGCGCGGCGGGCGACGCGGGTTTGGGCGGCGGCGCGGCGAGCGCAACCCCCGCGCAGAAGAACAACATGCCGCCCAGCCAGCCTTGCAAAGTTCGAGTCATGGAGAAGATTCCGTGGAAGCCGCAGAAATCAGGACCGCGTGCGCGTGCGGTGGTTCATTGTAGGCCGTCCGCGTTGTCTCAATGTTTGCCGGCGAACCAGCCGCGCGGATCGACCGGCTTGCCGTCGTGGCGCAGCCCGAACCACGCGCCGCCCTGCTCGGGATCGCGGCCGACCGTCGCGATGGCCTGGCCCGGCTTCACCCAGTCGCCGGCCGACACCAGCGCGGCCTCGTTGCCGCCGTACAGGCTCATCCAGCCGTTGCCCTGGTCGATGATCACCAGCATCCCGAAGCCGCGCATGAAATCCGCCCACGCCACCCGCCCGTAGGCGACCGCGCGCACTTCCGCGCCGGGCCGGGCCGCGATCACGATGCCCTGCGCCAGCGTGCCGGTGCCCGCGCGCGGCGTGCCGGCGACCGGCCAGTCGAGCTTGCCGCGCAGTTGCGCGAACGGCGTGTTCTGGCCGAGCTGCGCCGGGATGTCGGCGAACACGTTCTGCAGGCGCTTCAGCAATTCGTTCAGCGCATCGGCATCGCGCTGCAGGGCGGCAAGCTTGTCCTTCTGCTGCGCGAGTTGCGCGTCGGCCTCGGCCAGCAGCTTGCGCTGCGCATCGCGCGCCTGTTCGAGCTGCGCCTGTTGCGCCGCGCGTTGCGCGCGCTGTTGCTGCAGCGCCTGGGTGTCGGCCTCGATCGAAGCTCCGACCTGGTCGAGTTGCGCCAGTTCGCCCAGCAGGCCGCGGATACGCGCGACGCGGTCGCGCTGGAAGTAGCGCGAATAGGCCAGCGCACGATCGATCCTGGCGATGTCGCCGTCGCCCAGCAGCAGCGAGAGGTCCGAGCCGCGATCCAGCGTGTAGGCCGCGCGCAGCAGTTCCGCCAATGCCGCGCGTTGGTCCGAGAGTCTGGTTTCGAGTTGCCCGCGTTGCTGTTGCAGATCGGCCAGCGACGCGGACTTGGCCGCGATCGCGGCGTCGGTTTCGCGCACCGCGTTGGCGGCCTGGTTGAGTTGCGCGGCCTGTGCGGCCAGCTTCGCGTTGATTGCGTCGCGCTGCGCGGCGGTCGCGTGCTGCGCCTCGGCGATCTTCGCGATTTCCGCGCGTACCGCGGCGAGCTGCGCCTTGGCGGCCGCTTCACGCGTGGCGCTGTCGTCCTGCGTCGACGACGCGGGCGCGGGCGCCGTCGCCGCCATCGAAGACGCGGCGCCCACGAGCGCGCACAGCGCGAGCGCCGGGAGCAGGGGGTGCGATCGGGAAATCGGGCGTGACATGCGCGGCGATTATCGCGGCGAATGCCCGGATGTTGCCGCCATGTCCGATGCGGTGCTCAGCGCTCCACCCACACGGCCAGCAGATCCAGCGCGCCGGACAGGTTGCGCGTCGCGTCGTCGAGCGCCGTGGCGTCGCCGGCGCGGCCGGCCGTCTCGGCGGCCACGGCGCAGGCGTACACGCCGCGCGCGCCCACCAGCGCGGCGGCGCCCTTGACGCGGTGCGCCTGCCGGATCGCCTCGGGCAGGTTGCCCTCGGCGAGCGCCGATTTCAGGCCGGCCAGATCCTTGCGCGCGGCGATCAGGAAGTCGTTCAGCAGGTTGTGCGCGAGGGTCGGATCGTTGCCGGCGATCTCGTGGAGGACCGCGGAATCGACCGGCGACTCCGTGGAGAACAGGGCATCCTGGGCGGACGGCGTGGCAGACGCCGCGTCGTCATCCGGCGCTGGCGCGGCGGGGAAGACCACATGCGGCAGCCAGTGCCGGAGCGTGGCGGACAATTGCGCGATCCGCACCGGCTTGCCGAGGAAGGCGTCCATGCCCATCGCGATGCAGTGCTCGGCCTCGCCCTTGCTGACGTTGGCGGTGATCGCGATCACCGGCGTGCGTTCGCGCTGCTGGCGACGCTCGGCCTTGCGGATCGCGGCGGCCAACTGGTAGCCGTCCAGTTTCGGCATGTGGATGTCGGTGAGCACCAGCGCATAGGCGCCGGTTTCCCAACGCCGCAGCCCTTCCTCGCCGTCCGCCGCGGTTTCGCAGGCGAAGCCGGCGCGCGCGAGTTGCCGGGTCAGCACTTCGCGGTTCGTCGCGTGGTCGTCCACCACCAGCACCAGGCTGTGCTCGCGTTGCGCTTCGTCGACGCCCGGCAGCGGGCGGGTGGGGAAATCCTCCGCCGGCGCGGCCACGCGTTCGGGCTCGACCTTGTCCGGATCGCCCTTGGGCAGCGGCAGGATCAGGCTGAAGGTGCTGCCTGCGCCGGGCTTGCTGGCCAACTCGATGGTCCCGCCCATCAGTCCGGCGAGCTGCCGGCAGATCGCGAGGCCGAGTCCGGTGCCGCCGAAGTTGCGGGTGGTGCTGGTGTCCGCCTGCGAGAACGGCTGGAACAGCAGTTCGCGTTGCTCGTCGTTGATGCCAATGCCGCTGTCGCGCACGCGCAACGCGATGCGGTCGCGCCCGTCGGGCAGCGCCTCGATGCGTTCGGCGCGCACCGTGACGCCGCCGGTGCGGGTGAACTTCAACGCATTGGAAAGGAAGTTGGACAGGATCTGCCGGATCCGCAGTGGGTCGGCGACGTAGGCGGGCGCGAGCGCAGCGTCGATCGCGGATTCGAGGGTCAGGCCCTTGCTGGACGCGAAGCCGAGATAGTTGCCGACGGTGTGTTCGACCAGCCGGCGCAGGTCGACATCGACCGGCGCGAGTTCCATCCGGCCCGCCTCGATCTTGGAAAAGTCGAGGATGTCGCCGATGATCTGCAGCAGGCTCTGCGCCGAGCTTTGCACGATCGCGATGCTGCGGCGCTGCTCGGCGTCCAGCCGCGTGTGTTCCAGCAATTCCAGCATGCCGGTGATGCCGATCATCGGCGTGCGGATCTCGTGGCTCATCGCGGCGAGGAAGGCGCTCTTGGCGCGGCTGGCTTCACGCGCGCGCGTCTCGCTTTCGCGCAGCGCGGCGTCCTTGCGCTTGACCTCCTCGCGCATCGTGAGGAAGCCGTCCATCACCTCGCCGGGTTCGCCCTTCACGCGCGGCCCGACCGGCGAATCGTAGTCGCCGGCGCGCATGCTTTGCGACAGCCGCACCAGTTGTCCGATGCCCTGGTAGATGTTGCGCAGCACCTGGCGTCCCGCGACCAGCACGATCAGCAACGCGGCCAGCGACAGGCCGATGCGCCATGCGTTCAGCCGTTGCGCGTGCGCGCGGTCGTCCTGCAGTTGCGTCTGCGCGCCGAGGATCTTGAGGTCGGCGAGCAGGTTGAGGTCGCTGAGCAACGGATCGGTCGCGGGAAACAGTTCGGTGTCGGCAAAGCGGCCGACGCCGGCGGTGCTGTGCGCCGCGAGTTGCGCGCGCAGTTGCGCGATCGCGGCATCCGCGCGTACGCGCTCGCGCCGAATGCGTGCGAGCAGCTCGCGTTGCCGCGGCGGCATGTTCTCGCCGGAGAGTGCCGCGAAGGCCTGGTCCGTGCGATGCTGCGCCTGGTCGATCGCGGCGAGGCCGTCGTCGAACGTCAGCAGCCCGTTGCGCACCTTGAACGTGGCTCCGACGACCGTGACGCCGTAGGCATCGGTCAGCGCCTTGACGTTGCTCTGGCCGCCCAGCGCGTTGTCGTACAGGCGGTTGAGCGTGGCTTCGTGGTCGTGCTGGTAGGCCGCGTCCAGCGCCAGCACGCAGCCCGCGGCGACCAGCATCACACCGAACAGGAACACCAGTTGCCTGCGGACCGTCCAGAAGCCGCGGGTCATGGCTGCCGGCGACGCCACTTTTCGATGGCCGCGGCGAGCTGATCGCCAGGCACCGCGTTGCCGATCAGTTCGCCCTGCGCGCGGGTGCAGCCGAGTTCGGCCAGCATCTGCCATTCCTCGACGCTGCGCACGCCCTCGGCCACGGTGGTCAGGCCGAGTTTGCGCCCGAGTTCGAGGCTGGCCTCGACCACCGCGCGGTTGCGCGGTTCGGTGGCCGCGCCGTTCACGAAGCCCTGGTCGATCTTGAGTTCGGTCACCGGCAACTGCGCCAGTTGCGACAGCGACGACCAGCCGGTGCCGAAGTCGTCCACCGACAGCCCGAAACCCTTGAGGCGCAGGCGCGCCAGCACGTTCAGCACTTGCGCGGCTTCGTGCATCATCGACGATTCGGTGATTTCCAGCGTCACGTCGTGGGTGTCGACGCCGGCCTCCTGCACGATGGCCTGGTAGCGGTCGGCGGCCGCCGTGTCCGCGAGGTTGTGCATCGACACGTTCACCGAAACGCCGAGGTCGAGGCCTGCCTCGCGCCAGCGCGTGCACCAGCGACAAGTCTGCGTGAGGATGCGCTCGGTGAGCGCATCGATGAGATTGCAGCGTTCCAGTTCCGGAATGAAGCGCGCGGCCGACACCGGCCGTCCGTCGAGGTTCCAGCGCGCCAGCGCCTCGACGCCGGTCACGAAGCCGCTGCCGATCGCCACCTGCGGCTGGAACCAGGCCTCGAAGGCATCGCTGGCCAGCGCTTCGGCGAGCAGTCCTTCGTCGATGTCGGGGTGGGGAGCCTCGTCGGCCTGGACGTCGTCGGTGAAATACAGGTCGATGACTTCGAGCAGCTTGGCATGCGTCAGAGGTTTCTCGACCGTGCCGAGCACCCGCATGCCGGCAGCCCGCGCCATGATCCGCACGGTGTTGAGCAGCGCGGGATCGAGCGCGGTCAGCACCACCACCGCCGAAGCCAGCCGCTGTTCGGCCACGTGGCCAATGAACTCGATGCCGTCCATTTGCGGCAGGTCGAGGTCCACCAGCACCACGTCCACGGGCTGCTTCTGTTTGGCGAGCACGGCCAGCGCGCTGCGGCCGTCCGTCGCCTCAAGAGCACTGCCGATGCCCATCTGCTGCAGCAGGCGCAACGCGACCTGGCGCTGGAAGTCGTGATCTTCGACCACCAGCACCGACATGTGCGCCAACTTGGTTCTCATGTCGGCCCCCTTCGCACACGGCAGCGCCGGAGCGAGTCTAGCACCGGGGCGTGTCGGTGATCGTCCGAAGCTAGGGAGATGGCGTGTTTCATTCCTCAGGGAGGGAGACGCCATTGTGCGATCTGATTGGCGACGAACCTCAGCAAATTGCATTGTCATTCCGGAGCGGGCCGCAGGCCCGAATCCGGAATCGGTTTGGAAGGTTGACGCGCGTAGCGACACCGATTCCGGGTTCTGCCCGCAGACAGCGCGGGCAGCCCCGGAATGACAAGGTTTCGCTCGATATGACGCGTCCTGTACGGCTGAGGATCGATGCCAACCAAGTTGTGCGATCGGCTACGCTGGTGGAATGTGCGTGATCGCTTTCGCCTGGAATATCCACCCGCGCTGGCGGCTGCTGCTGATCGGCAATCGCGACGAGGTGCATGCGCGCCCGTCGGCGCCGCTCGCGCGCTGGACGGATGCGCCGGGCCTCATCGCCGGGCGCGACCTCGAAGCGGGCGGCACCTGGATGGGTGTGCGCGCACCGGATCGCGCGGCGGTGGTGACCAACGTGCGCGATCCGCGCGCGTCGCAGGACGGCGCATCGCGCGGATGGCTGGTCAGCGACTTCCTGCGCGGCGAGGAAACCGCCGGCCGGCATGCCGACGCGCTGGCTGGCGACGCCGCGCGCTACCGTCCGTTCAACCTGCTGCTGTTCGACCGCGCCGGCGCGCGCTTCGTGTCCAACCATCCGGCGACGCGGATGTGCGCGATCGAACCCGGCGTGCACGGCCTGTCGAACGGCGATCTGGATGCACCGTGGCCCAAGGTGCGCCGCGCGAGCGCGGTGCTGCGCGATTGGCTCGATGCGGGTTCGGAGGATTTCGCGCCGCTGTTCGATGCCTTCGCCGACGAAACGTGCGCGCCGGACCCGGAACTTCCCGACACCGGCGTCGGCATCGAACTGGAACGGAAACTCTCGCCGTTGTTCGTGCGCGGCGCACGCTACGGCACCCGTGCCACCACGCTGATCGCGCTGGCCCGCGGCGGCGGCGTCATCGAGGAGCATCGCTTCGGACCGGATGGCGTGGCGCAGGGCGAAACCCGGATCGACTTCGGGGCGCAGGCCGTTGTTTCATCCGGTTTCCACTTCGTTGGCAGGCTTGTTCGCCCGATAAATGCTCGTCATTCCGGGAGCCGCGCCATGAAACCGGCGCGGCTCCCGGAATAGCGGTGTTTCCTTGCGAAATGAGGTTACCGCGAGGAAGCCGGCGCCGATTGCGCGCCGCGCAACTCGGGCGCCTTGCCCAGCAGCAGCGCGCGGATGCTGCGCAATTTCGTTTTCAGCGTCCGCTCGTTGTCGGGGCCGATGCGGATCATCAGCTTCTGGCCCACCGACAGCGATTCCCAGGTCGGATCGGCGAATGCGTAGTGGCCATCCGCGGTCCTGACCAGCGCCACCGGCGCCTGCGCGTCGGGCGCCGCCAGCATGTCGTCGATCGCGACGATCAAGCGATCGTTGAAATAGCCCTGCGGATAGCCGAGCTGGCGGTAGGCCTCCTGGAACAACGGATACCAGTGCACGTACCACGTCACCAGCGTGCGCGAGTCCACCGCCTCGACGATCTTCATGTAGGGCGCGTAACGCGCGTAGTTCTTCGCGTCCAGCTTGGGCTGGCCGCTTGATGCGTCCACCGCGAACACGCCTTCGGGCGTGCGCAGCGGCAGGATGCTGGCACCGATCGTCTTGCGCGGCAGCGCGTCCACCGTGGCCACGATGTGCGGCACCAGTCCGCGCGACAGCAGCAACCGGGCGAGGCCTTCGGCGCCCGGCAGTGCTGCCAGCGCCTTCGTCACGGCGTCGTCGCTGGCATCCAGCGGCGGCAACGGCGCGGTGCTGGCCGACGCGGGATTGGTCTGCGCCTCGCTGATCGGGTGTTCGATCGGCGGCGGCGCGGTGCTGGCCCTGGCCGGCATCGACGGTTCGGGACCGTGGCGCGTGAAGTCCACACCCGGCAGGCGCGTGAAATACCACCACGCCGCCAACGCCACCACCACGATCACCACGATCGCGCCGATGATCTTGCCTTTTGCCGAATTGTGCCGATTCACGTTGCCCCCGCAGCCTGAAACGAACCTGGTCCCGCTGGCGCCATGCCAAGCGAATCGCGTGGCCTTGCGAAAGCCCTTCCTGGTTTCGATCCGGAGCCGCGACCGTTTGGCATGGCGTCAGCAGGTCCTCGTTTGACGCGCCCGCGGCCGAATGGTTCCATCACATGAAGGGATTCACGCCGATCAGCCGCGCGTGCAGCAGGAACGCGAAGATCGCCCAGCCCGCCACGCCGGCCGTCGCCGCCAGCGCATCGCCGGACAGCGAACCCTGCGCGTAACGCGTGCCCGCGCTGCGATCGCGCCGGCGCGATACCGCGAAATCCGCGATTGCCCACACGAGGAACGCGCCGAACAGCACCACGTCGTGCAGGTATCCCGTCGCCAGCAGGTGCCCGAACGCCCACAATTTCACGCCCGCCAGCATCGGATGCCCGAGCTTCTCCTTCATGTGATTGCGCGGCACGTAGGCGGCGGCGATCAGCACGAACGCAATCAGCGTGAACAGCGCATTCAGATGCCGCAGCCACAGCGGCGGCACGTACAACAGTTGCGGTTGCGCGCGCGCCATCCCGAACCCGATCACGATCAGCACCAAACCCGCGATCGACACCAGCGAGTACAAGCCCTTCCACGGCAGCAGCCCGATGCGTGCCACCATGCGTTCGCGAAAGCGCGGCGCCAGCATGTGCACCGAATGCGCGCCAAGGAAAATCACGAGGCCGAGGATCAGGATGGGCATGAGTCGGACCCATGAGGTAGATAGGCATCCGAGTATTGCATGCCGCACGCACCGATGCGATGGAACGCCAGCCTCGCATCATGCCAACGGATGGCGCGTTCATTCTTCGTTGTGCGCCACCTCCGCGCGGCGGATCATCTGCTGGACTTGCGGAACCGCGTGCATGGGAATCAACTCGACGCCCGGATGCGCGCTGGCGAACACCCGGAACACCTCATCCGCGAAGGCCTGGCCGATGCTGGTCACGCCCGCGAAGTCGAGCACGACGGTCCTGAATCGCTCGACGCGCTGCATCAAGCGCTTCGCCTGCGAGCGCGACACCAGGTTTTCATCGCCGACCTTCGCAAGCCGCACCGGCACGACGGTTTTCGCGAACGCATAGTCGTCCGGGCCGCTGGAGAACTTGTCGAACACCTGTTTCGCGGTGCGCTTCGATTTCGTAGCGATTTCCATCAATACCGTGGTGCCGCGCCGGGCGTAGCGCGGTTCGATGGTGTCCAGCAGGTCGTCGGCCTCGGCGTCGTCGTGATCGAACACCAGTTCCCCTGACGCAATCTGGAAGCGATCGAACATGCGCGACGTGAAAAACACGTCTTCGCCCGTATGCCGGCGCGGATCGGTGGTCAACTTGCCCTTGGACAGTTCCAACAATGCCAAACGCTCGTCGGGGAGGTCGAGCGCCGCCGTGATCTTGCGGAAGATGCCCACACCGTCGTCGGAGACCATCAGCGTCACGATTTCCCGCGTGCGATCGACGTACACGCGCAAATGCGAGCCGCCCGAATGGTCGATCGCGTTGTTCACCATCTCGGTGAGGCCGTGGTGGCAGATGTCGATCACGTTCGCTGGCAAGCCGCGCAGCAGCGGCGCAACGTCGCGCGACCACACTCGGTCCTCTTCCAGACCGCGCAACGGATGCGTGAATGTCGCGCGCCGGCTGGGGCCGTGGCGGTAGGTCGGACGCGTGGTGCCGGATTTTTCGAGATAGCCCGCATCGATCAATGCACGCACGCGTGCGATGACGGTTTGCCGCGTAAGGCCAAGCGACTCGCCGACCGCCGCCACCAAGTCGTGCGGGTGTCTTTCAACGTGTACCAGCAATGCGGCGTCGATTTCGGCGGAGCGATCGGGGCGGGGCATGCGCCGACTGTAAGGTTTACGCGGTCGATTGTAAAGTTATTCGAGTCGATTGTAAGAATTGGGTCTGATCGTCTCATGGCCGCTTTGTCTGCGTGCTCACCGGCGTAGCGTTGTCGCCGCGTGCGCTTGCATCAGCTTTTAGTGCGGTTCCGCACCAGCCGCGACATCAACGGCAGCGTATGCAGACGTGCAATACCGTATTGCAGCGCGGTCACGTAGTTCCGGATCTTGCGCACATCAACAGGTGCCGTATTCGGCCCAATCCGGAGAGTCCGCTGATAGCTGCGTCCGCCCGTGTGAGGGCGTACACCGTTCCCAGATCGAAATAATCCAGCCTGGGCGGCAGCGGCGCCGGCACGAAGGCTGGGTGGCCTTGTGCCGTGCGCACGATCCGTCCGGCTTGGGGTGCCTGAAAATCCTTCGCGTCCGTCGCTGTCGTCCCTTTGAAAGGATGGTTGCGAAGGCTGATGGACTTTGAAAGATCAGACAACGATTTTTTCAATGCTCGCGACGCTATGAAAAAGGCTTTCATAGCGCAGGGCTTCACCGATCGCCCAGGAAATCCTTCTTGCCGATCGGGGTGCCGGCCACGCGCAGGATGTCGTAGGCGGTGGTGCAGTGGAAGAACAGGTTGGGCAGGGTGTATTCGGTGAGGTAGGCGAGGCCGACGAATTCCACGTCGCCGTGGCGCGTCTTCATCACCACCTTGCGGCCTTCGCTGCCGTCGATCTGTTCGGGCTTGAAGGACTGGATGTAGGCGATGGTGCTGGCAATGCGGTCGAACGCCTGCGCCAGCGTGGTTTCGTTGTCGGGAAAGGATTTGGGTTCCACACCCGCCAGCCGGGCGCTGCCGCGCGCGGCGGTGTCACAGGCGATCTGGATCTGCTTGATCAGCGGCAGCATGTCGAAGATCAGCCGCTGCTGCAGCAGGTTGTCGGGATTCTGGCCCTTGTCCTTCGCATGCGCCTCGCCTTTCTTCAGCACCTCGGAAAGGTTGGTCAGCGCGCGCACGAATACGGGAACGGAAGCCTGGTACATCGAGATGGTCATCGTGAACTCCTTGCGGACGAGAGAAACACAAAAGATGGGGCTGTTCGTGGTTCGATAACTCACCACAAACGGATGCCGTCGCGGATTCACGTCGCGCGCGGCCCGCGCAGGATTCTGGCAGGCAGCATGAACAGCGCGCGCAGGAATTCGAATACACCATCCACCGCAAAACCAAGCAGGCGGAACGGCAGCGCGATCAGCCACACCAGCGGCCACAGGACCAGCGCCAGCAGCGCGATCGGCCAGCAGAAGATCAGCAGCAGCAACCACAGCAGGAAGGTCATCATCGCGGCGCGCTCCGGTGGGTGCGGGAAAGTTTCACATGCGGCCGCGGCGGGACGAATGCAAGCTCAAGTCGATTCCGGGGCCGCGGCAGGCGGCACGTGCGCGGGCAGGTTGCGGGTCGCGCGCACGGTCAGCAGCAGCGCGGCCAGCGCCAGCGCCGCCGCCAGCACGAAAGCCACGCCCGGCAGATGCCCGGAAAGCGGCGCGTGCTTGCTGATGAACAACGCGAACAGGTTGGCGAACACTGCGGGGCCGAAGATGCCGGCGAGGCTTTGCAGGCTGGTCAGCGCGCCCTGCAGGCGACCCTGTTCGGAAGGATCGACCTGGTGCGTCACCAGCGATTGCGCGGGCGGCCCGGCGAGGCCGCCGAGGCACAGGAACGGAATGCCGGAGAGGAAGATCCACGCTTCCGGTGCGAAGCCGAACACCAGATAGCCGACGGTCACGAACGTGAGCCCGGCCAGGATCATCCGGCGCTCGCCGAGTTTCGGCATGAAGCGCCGCACCAGCACCGCTTGCACCACCCCGGTCAGCACGCCGACCAGCGCCAGCGTGTAGCCGACCGCCTGCGGGCCCCAACCGTAGCGGAAATCGGTGTACAGCACGTAGGTCGAATTGATCGAGAACTGCGCCAGCGCCAGCAGGAAAAATACCGCGGCCAGCGCCAGCACCTGCGGGTAGCGGCGCAGCAGCAGCACCGAGCCGAGCGGGTTGGCGTGGCGCCAATCGAATTTCGGCGCGCGGCGTTCCTTCGGCAGCGACTCCGGCAATACGAAAAAGCCATAGCAGAAGTTGACGATGCACAGCCCCGCGGCCACCCAGAACGGCAGGCGGATCCACAGGTGTCCGAGGAAACCGCCGAGCGCGGGACCCACGATGAAGCCGACTGCGAACGCGCCGCCCAGCATGCCGAACGCGGCGGCGCGTTTCTCGCGCGGGGTGATGTCGGCGATGTAGGCGTTGGCGGTCGAGAAGCTGGCGGCGCACATGCCCGACACCGCGCGCCCGATGAACAGCAGCCACAGGAACGGCGCCAGCGCCATCACGATGAAATCGATGCCGAGGCCGAAACTCGAGATCAGGATCACGGTGCGCCGGCCGAAGCGATCCGACAGCGCGCCCTGGATCGGCGAGCACACGAACTGCATCAGCATGAACAGCGTGCTGAAGCCGCTCGACCACACTGCGGCTTTCGCGATGCTGCCGCCGATCAGCTCGACGATCAGGTGCGGCAGCACCGGGATCACGATCCCGAACGCCAGCATGTCGATCGTCACCGTGACGAAGATGAAGATCACCGCGGCGCGGCGGCGTGGATGGTCCTGCAGGGTGGGATCGGTCATGCGGCGTGAGGCGCGCGGGCGGGCAAGCGGGCAAGTTTAACGCGATGGCGTTACGGTCACCGGATCGCAGGCGGCAGGGCCGGCCTGTGGCGTCAGGCGCGGTTCACGCCGTAGCGATGGTCCGAACGAAACCGATTCCGGGTTCCGCCGCGATGCAGCCGCGTCGGCCCCGGAATGACGACTTCAAGAAGTCTCCGGATCCGCGGACCAAAACGCTGGTCATTCCGGGGCTGTCCGCGCTGTGTGCGGACAGGACCCGGAATCGGTCTTCCTGCGAATCCGCCGTCGGCTGCCATGAATGCGAGAGATGCCGCAGCGCGTGTGGCTCAGGAATGACGAGCTGGTTCAGGGACCCTAGTGGCCGCCGTCGATGTCGATGAATTTCAGGAATTCGGCGCGCGTGCTGGGGTCGTCGCGGAAGCTGCCCAGCATCTGGCTGGTGATCAGTGACACGCCGCGCTTGTGCACGCCGCGGGTGGTCATGCACTGGTGGGTCGCGTCGACCACCACGCCGACGCCGCGCGGCTGCAGCACCTCGCTGATGCAGGTCGCGATCTGTGCGGTGAGCTTTTCCTGCACCTGGAAGCGGTGTGCGAAGGCGTCCACCACGCGCGCCAGCTTGGAGATGCCGACCACTTTCCCGTCCGGCAGGTAGCCGACGTGCGCGCGGCCGATGATGGGCGCCATGTGATGTTCGCAGAACGATTCGAACTGGATGCCGCGCAGCACGATCATCTCATCGTAGCCGGCGACTTCCTCGAAGGTGCGGCGCAGGTATTCCTGCGGGTCTTCGTGGTAGCCGGAAAACCATTCGGCGTAGGCGTCCACCACCCGCTTGGGCGTGTCGTGCAGGCCTTCGCGGGTCGGCTCGTCGCCGGCCCAGCGCAGCAGCGTGCGCACCGCGTCCATCGCCTGCTCGCGCGTCACGGGCGGCGAGGTCGGCTTGGCGGCGGCGCACAGGGAAGGTTTGCGGACTTCGCTCATGGAGGGGGCTCCGGCTGGCGTCAACGGCACAGTGTAACGCCGCCGGGCGTTTGGTCGGAATCACGCGTTGTCGAAACGGCGCGCCGTCCCGGCGGGCGGCGGAAGCCCGAGTCAGTTCGCGTCGTCGTCGTTGCCGTCGTCGCCGTTGCCTGCAGCGGCATCGCCCAGCAACGCGCGCGAAGCGTCGTCGGGCAGCGATTCCACGCCGCGCAGCTTGCGTTCGATCGCGCGCGAACGACGGCCGACCAGTTCGTCGAGGTTGTTGCGCGCGCTGTCGAGCTGGTTCCTGGCCTTGTCCACGATCGCGCCGAACTTGCCGAACTCGGTCTTGACCGCGCCGAGGATCTGCCACACCTCGCTCGAACGTTTCTCGATCGCGAGGGTGCGGAAGCCCATCTGCAGCGCATTGAGGATCGCGGTCAGCGTGGTCGGGCCGGCCACGGTGACGCGCGAGTCGCGCTGCAGCGCCTCGAACAGGCCGGGACGGCGGATCACCTCGGCGTACAGGCCTTCGGTCGGCAGGAACAGGATCGCGAAGTCGGTGGTGGCGGGCGGCGAGACGTATTTGGCCTGGATGGTCCGGGCCTCGTCGCGCACGCGCCGTTCCAGTGCGGCGGCCGCCTGCGCCGCGGTTTCCGGATCGGCGCGTTCCTGCGCGTCGAGCAGGCGCTGGTGATCCTCGATCGGGAACTTGGCGTCGATCGGCAGCCACACCGGCGCGTCGCCGTCGCGGCCGGGCAGGCGGATCGCGTATTCGACGCGATCGTTCGAGCCCGGCACGGTGGCGACATTCGTCGCGTACTGTTCGGCGGACAGCAGTTGTTCCAGCAGTGCGCCGAGCTGCACTTCGCCAAAGGTGCCGCGGGTCTTGACGTTGCTGAGCACGCGCTTCAAGTCGCCGACGCCGGTGGCCAGCGTCTGCATTTCGCCGAGGCCGCGCTGCACCGCTTCGAGGCGTTCGGAAATCATCCCGAACGACTTGTTGAAACGTTCCTGCAGGCTGCTCTGCAATTTTTCGTCGACGGTGGCGCGCATCTTGTCGAGCTGCACGGTGTTGTCGTCCTGCAACGCCTTCAACTTCGATTCCAGCGTGGCGCGCACTTCGCCGAGACGCTTCTCGTTGCCTTCCGAAAGTTCGCCGAGGGTCTTTTGCAGGCGCTCGCCGAGGCGGTCCAGCGATTGCGCGAGTTCGGCGCGGCCGGCGCGCTGCTCGTCGCGCAGGGTTTGATCCAGCCGCTGGCTGTCATCGCGCAGGCCTTCGAGTTTTTCGCGCAGCGCCGGGTCGCTGCGGCCGCGCGCCAGTGCCGCGAGCTGCAACAGCAGCACGCCCGCGGCCAGCACGACCAGTACGATCAGGAGGATTTCAACCAGCGTCATGCGCGTTCCCTTCGGCGATTGCACGCGAGTGTACGCCGCGCCGTCTCATGGGTTGAGCCGGCTTGCGGGAGGTCGCCTGCACGCGGGCCCCTACGGGCGCGGCATCACCGCACGCTGCGGAACCACCGCCATGGTCAGGCGCGAGGTGCAGGTCAGTGCACCGGCTGCGTTCTCGATCCGGATTTCCCACACCTGCGTGCTGCGCCCGATGTGCAGCGGTCGCGCGGTGCCGGTGACCGTGCCTTCGCGCACCGCGCGCAGATGGTTGGCGTTGATGTCGAGGCCGACCGCGGCGAAACCGTCGTCGCAGCACAACATCGCCGCGGTCGAGCCCAGCGTTTCCGCCAGCGCCACCGAGGCGCCGCCGTGCAGGATGCCGTAGGGCTGGCGGGTGCGGTCGTCCACCGGCATCGTGCCGCGCAGGTAGTCGTCGCCGATTTCGGTGATGCGGATGTCGAGCGCGCGCATCCGCGTACGCGCGCTCCAGCCGTTGACGGTTTCGAGGTCGGCGGATCGTTTCCAGATCGGCATGGCATCGCGCGGCGTGACGGAATTTTTTGATTATCGCCGGGACGGAGGCGCGATGCGAAGGGATGGCTTCACGAGCCGTGGACATTGCCCTTGCGGGTGCGTGCTAGGCTCGCTGCCACCACGCGCGGGTCCATGCGCCCGCTGCAACGGGAGTGTGACGGATGGCGAGGCTCGGAGTGTTCGGTCTGCTGGTTGCGCTGCTGGCGCTGGGTCTGCCGCAACGAGCCTGGGCATTGCGTTGCGGAAATCATCTGGTCAGGCAGGGCGACAGCATTGCCGAGGTGCGCGCCGCCTGCGGAGCGCCTTTCTTCGTGGACCGTTACGTCGAGTTGCCCGGACCCGGCGTGGAGACGCCGGTCGAACCGGGTACGCCCGTGGTCGTGGAAGCCTGGTACTACAACTTCGGCCCGCAGCGATTCATGGTTCGTGTGGATTTTTCCGGGGGTGTCGTGCTGCGCGAGCAGACCTTGGGCTACGGGTTCGTGGGGAACGGCGGTCCGTGTGATTTCAACGAGGTCACCCCGGGCATGAGCGTTGCGGAGTTGATCGGGCGGTGCGGGCTGCCGCCCGAACGCGCCCGCAACAAGCTGGCCGTTGCCGCGGGAGCGGGACCGCGGGCGCCGGCCTGGAGCGAAACCTGGTCTTATCCTGCCGTGGGCTCTCGCCCGGGGCTGGAAATTCACTTGCAGGGCGGCAAGGTCACGGACATACGGATCGTCCATTGACGCGCGCGATCAGCGCATGGGCGATGATGGCTCCCCGGGCAGGCGCGGCATCCCGTGCTCGTCGCGCTCCTCCAGCGTGATGTGCGCGGTGTCGATGCCGGCCTCGTGCGGACCCGGCGCGATTTCCTCGCCGCGTTCGCATTTCCACGCATTGGCGTAGCAGCGGGTGGCGTCGCCGGGTTCGCCGGAGGCGGATTGCACGTCGCCCAGCGCCGACCAGCCCGCGGCGGTCGGTTGCAGCGCCAACGCGCGCACCAGGTATTCGCGCGCGTCGCGCGGATCGGCGGCGCGCATCGACAGCACGCCGAGCGCGCGCAGCAGCGCGTTGTCGCCGGGGTGCGCGTCCATCCAGCGGGCCGCGTTGCGCAGGCGCGCTGCGGCTTCGGCGGGCGGCGTCGCATCGGCGTAGGCGGCAACCAGATCGGGATTCCATTCGCGTTTCAGCGCATCCTCGATGGCGTCGAGCGCGTCGTGCGCCACTCCGAGCGCGGCCGCGCGGCGTGCGTAGGCTTCGAGCAGGGAAGGCATCTGGCGCTGCTGGCGGTTGGCGCGTTTCCACAGATCCTGCAGCGCGGCCGCGTCGGGCGCGCGCCGCATCAACGCGCCCAGCGTCCTGTCGGCCAGGTCGGCGTAACCGGCGCTGCCCAGCATGTCGGTCTTGCGCAACGGTTCCAGCGCCGCGCGCGCCTTGTCGGGCTGCTGGGTGGCCAGCGCGGCGAGCGCGTATTCGTGCCAGCCGGCCGGCGGCAGCTTGCCGGCGTCCGCGCCCGGCGCCAGCAGTTGCAGGGCTTCCTCGGCGCGGCCGTTCTCGCGCAGGATGCGCGCGCGCAGGATGCGCGCCGCGTCGGGCGCGTGCTGCGCGGCTTCGTCCAGCGCTTCCAGCGCGCGGGTGGTGTCGCCATGCCGGTGCGCGGCGTCGGCCGCCGCCAGCAGGGCCGGCGCGCGCAGGCTGGAATACTGCGCCGCGCGTTGCAGGGTGCGGTGGGCCTCGACGTTGCGGCCCTCGTGCATCGCGACCAGCCCGTCGCGCAGGCGCTCGTGGCTGATCCGGCGATGCCGCCGCGACAGCGCGCCGAACGGCCAGCGCAGCAGCCACCATGCGATGCCGATCGCGATCCACGCCGCGATCAGGATTGCCACCGCGCCGACCACGGTGGCTTCGATGCGCCAACCGCGGAAGCGGATCAGCACGTAACCGGGATCCGACGCCAGCCACACGAAGGCGATCGCGGCCAGCGCCACGATCACGCTCGCGAACACCAGCCAGCGCCTGCCCTTCATGGCCTGGCCGCTCCGCTGCTGGGGGCGGAGGCGGGCGCCGGCTGGCTGGCGCGCAGGCTCTGCAGTTGCGCGAGCGCACCGCCGAGTTGGGGTGCGGGACCGGGCGCGTGCCGCGCCAGCAGGTTCTGCAGTTGCGCGCCGAAGTCCTTCACCTCCGCGTCGTTGCCATCGAACTGCGCCGACAGGGTGGCGCCGGCGCGTTGCAGCGCGTCCTGGTAGCCGGTGGTGTCGAAGGCCAGCAGTGACTCCTGCGCCTGCGCAAGATCGAGCGCCAGCGTCTGCCGCGCATAACGGGGATCGGCGAGCGGACCGTTCCGGGTGTTCTCGCGCGAAACCGTGACGATGCCGCTGAAGGCGTTGCCGACGCGCGACCAGAAGCCGGGTTTGCCCGACGACGGCGCCGGGCTTTCCGGTTGCGCCAGCGGCAACGTCGCCACCTTGCCGCGCAGCGTCGAGAGCGTGTCCAGCGACGACTGTCGCGAGGGCGGCGCGGCCGCGGCCAGCGCGTCGCGCTCGGTGGTGGCGCTGGCGCGCACGGGCGCGTAGGCCGGATTCTGCACCTGCGCCAGCACCTCGATCGCCTGCGAGTACGCCTTCAGCGCGCCGGCGCTGTCGTGGAACAGTTCGTAGCGCTGCTGGCCGGTGCGCAGCAGCATTTCGGCGTCGTTGAGCAGCAGCGTGTCGTGGCCCGATTGCTGCTGTCCGCTCAGGTTGGTGTACGCGGTTTCGAGATTGGCGAGACGGCGGTTCAGGCCCTGCACGGTCGAGCGCACGTCGTCCAGCCCCGACTCGAGCGCACCGAGGCGGTGATTGCCCGCCTGCGACTGCTGGTCGCTCGCGCTCAGCCGGCTTTCGAGCGAGGCAATGGCCGCCGCATCCTGCGTGCGCGCGGTCAGTTCGGCCTGGGTCGCGCGCTGCAGGCGCCACACGCTCCACGCGGCCACGGCCAGCGCGACGAGGGCCACGATGACGGCGATGCCGGCGAGGCCGGGCGGGCGTCCGCGCGGTTTCGGCGGCTTCGGCTTCGCGGCGTTGTCGTCGGCGTTGTCGGTGTCGTTGCTCATGCAAACATGCTAGCAGGGAACCCGCTCAGGCCCGATCGTTCGCCACCGTTTCGAGCATGGCCGATGCGTGCGCGGACGCGGCACGCAGCGTCCGCGCGAAACCGGCCGCGCGCGCCGCGTCGGCGAGGCGATCGCTGCTCGCGACCGCGGTGCCCACGAGCAATGTGCGGCGTGCCCCTTCCGGTAACGCGGCGAGGATGTGGGCCAACGCTTCTGCGCTGGACAGAGTCACGTACAGGGGTTTGCGCGGATCGCGCCGCAAGGCCTCCACGTGTCGGCGGTCGAGGCGCGCGGGCAGGCGCCGGTACACGTGCGCGTGAACGACCTTCGCACCGCGCGCCATGAGTTCGCGATCCAGCAGCCCGCGTCCCCCGGCGGCGCCGACGATGCCGATACGTTGTCCGCGCACGTTTCGCAGGACCGGCAAGGCCAGCAGGCCTTCGCTGTCCTCGCGCGCGGGTGCGATCGCGTTGCGGCATCCGGTGCGCCGCAGCGCGCGCAGCGTGCCCGCGCCCGGCGCCAGCACGATGGCACGGCTGCGCAAGGCCATGAGTTGCCGCGCAAAGCGCACCGCGGCGGGACTGGTGAAGATCGCCACGTCGCCGGCCAGCGCGGCCTTCAAGGCGGAGCGCGCAGCGTCCGCGTCGGCGGCGGCGCGCAGGCTCGATCCCGGCAGCGACAGCGGCGTGCCGCCCAGCGCGCGCACGCGGCGCGCGAGCGCGGTGCCGGTCCCGGCGGGACGGGTGATCGCAATGCGGGTGCCGGCAAGTATGTTCTTCCGGGCCATGTGCCGATGATAGGCGAGTGCGCGCAAGTCTTGTCGCGCCGGCCGCGTCACGACACACTTGCGCGATGAACCCGAACGATTCCGCCGCCGCGGCACTCGAATCCCACATCCTCGAAAACATTCCGCTGGCCGACGCCATGGACCTGAAGGTGCGCCGGTACACCGGGGACATGCTCGAAATGACCGCGCCGCTCGCGCCCAACGTCAACGACAAGGGCTGCGCGTTCGGCGGCAGCATGGCGTCGCTGCTGACGCTGGCGGGCTGGGGGCTGGTCGAACTCGGCTTGCGGGCGCGCGGCGTGGCCTGCGACATCTACGTGGGCGATTCGCAACTGCGCTATCACGAACCCGTGTGGAGCGAATTGCGCGGCGTCGCGCGCTTCGCCGAAGGCGATGCGCTGGAGAAGCTGTCGGCGGCGCTGAAGGAGCGCGGCAAGGGGCGCGCCTACGTCGTCTGCGAGATCATGGGCGACAAGCGGGCCGCGGCGACCCTGACCGCGCTGTTCGTGGCGAAACTGCGGGCAGGGTCGGTTGAGACGCCGCGTGAACACGGCACGGTCCCGACGGGCCCGTGATCGGGCACAATCGCCCGCGGGCCGTTGCGAGGAGCTCGGGCCTGCCAACGCCATGCCAAGCGACCGCGCCGTCGGCTGTTTGCTCGCAGGGCAAGCAAGAGTGAGGAAGATGTATGTCGATACATAGACGAACGATGACGCAGCCATGCGGGCAAACAGCCCCGGCCCGAAGGGTTGTTCCGCAGCGGCCGCCATCCATCGGTGCGCGCCTTGACCAGAGAACCACTCTGGCGCTGCGGCGCGCGCCTCGTCTGGCAACCGCTGCGGAAACAACGCGGTTCGTTTGGCATGGCGTTGGCAGGCCCTGCATGCGTCGGATCGTGATCGCGGGTTGCGCGCTGTTGCTGCTGGCCGGTTGCGCCACTCTGCAGAAGAAGGACCAGTTGCGCGACGACACGCTGGAGGCTTACGCGGTCGCATTGCGTTGGGGGGATTTCCAGGGCGCGTGGAACTACGTCGATCCGGCGGTGCGCGCCGCGCATCCGTTGACCGCGCAGCAGAAGGCGCTCTACAACACCGTGCGCGTGGCCGAGTACGACGCGCAGGGACTGGCCGCGACCGGCCCGGACACTGTCGCGCAGACCGCCAGCATCAGCCTGATCGTGAAATCCAGCCAGCGCGTGTACAACGTGCTCGACCACCAGACCTGGCGCTGGGATGCGCAGGCCAAGCATTGGTGGCTGGAGTCGGGATTGCCAGACATAACACCGCAATGAGTGCGATCGTCCCTGATCGCGGCTTCTTCGAGTCGCAAGGCAACATTTAGCCTGGTCAAGTCGGGAAGTCCAGAACGACCATAGATCCGCCATCCATGGCCGAGAGCTCCGTGGTCTGACTTCTCACAACAGCGGCTCCGATGCAGCGCTCGTGCCATTCGCGGATAATACTCGGTTCAATCTGGATCAAGATCCTTCCATGCACGAGTTCCTGACCCGCCTTCCGCACTTCATCGGCAACCATGTCCTGCTGGTCGCGACCTTCGTCGTGATCATCCTCGCGCTGATCGCGCTGGAGGTGTCGCGCAAATTCACCGGCTATCGCGAACTGACGCCCGGCGCGCTGGTGCAGATGATCAACCGCGGCTCGCCGCTGGTGATCGACCTGTCCGCGATCGCGGATTTCGAGAAGGGCCACATCATGGGCTCGAAGCACGTCGCGCCCAGCCAGTTCGACCCCGAGAACAAGGATCTGGCCAAGGCCAGGGACTTGCAGATCGTGACCGTGTGCCGGAGCGGCGTGACCGCAGCCAAGGCCGCCAAGCGGCTGGTCAAGGCCGGGTTCACCAACGTCGCCACGCTGGCCGGCGGCATCAATGCGTGGAAGCAGGCCGACCTTCCCTTGGCCAAGGGCAAGCGCTGAATCGAACTGTGGGATACCCAACTGCCGTCATTCCGGGGCTGCGCGAAGCGCAGAACCCGGAATCCAGATCTTTGATCCTGTGTTTGAAAGCTGGATTCCGGGTTCATCGCCGTGAAGACGGCGATGCCCCGGAATGACGGTAGTGTTTTGTGGCGCGGCGCGCGGTCGCGGCTTCCGCTGCTCCTGCCGCCGCTCCTACAGGGAAGATGATGCGGGTACAGCGGAGTCGGACGCCGGCGGTTTGGAGATGGTGTCGTACTGCTTCACCAGCGCCTCGAAGCGCGGCTCGCCGCGCAGCGGCAGGTACACCGGATTGAGGCCGAGGTCGTTGCAGCCAACCGGCTCCGCTGCGCAGTATTTCGGCAACAGGTCCAGCGCGGTGGAGTGCTGGCCCAGCGCCATTTCGAGCTGGATCACGTCGGCGACGGAAGTGGGATCGAGGTCGGTGCGCCGGCGCAGCGCGTCCACCGCCGCGAGCGCTTGCGTGCGCAGCCTGGGATCGAGCACGGATTGATAGGTCAGCCGGCCGGCGGCGATCAGCGCCCTGGCGAGTGCCGTATCGGGTTTCGCGTCGTCGAAGGCTTTTACCGCATCCGCGTTGCGGTGCAGCAGCGAATCAACCAGCGCCAGGCCGAGGGCGTTGTCGGGGCTTGCCGGATCGAGCCGCATCATTGCCTGCACAGGCGCCAGCGCCTGCGCATACTCGCCGAGGTCCAGTTCGGCGACGACGACGTTGTTCTGGGCGGTGGCATTGTCGGGATCGAACTGCACGGCTTCCAGGTACTGCGCCAGCCCCGGTTGCAGCGGCAGCGCGTTGCCGTAATCCATGTGCGCCGCGGAATTGCTGGGATCGATCGCCAGCGCACGCTCGTAGCCGGCCCTGGCTTCGGCGCGCCTGCCTTCGTCGCCATCGGCATTGGCGCGTTGCAGCAGCGCCTCCACGTTGCGCGGGTCCAGCGCCAGCGCCTTGTTGGCTTCCTCGCGCACCCTGGGCAGGCCGTCCTTGAGCGGCAGCGTGGAGAATTCGGTCAGGATGTACCACACACGCGCCAGCCCGGCGTGGGCGTCGGCGTAATCGGGATCGAGCGCGATGGCCTGTTCATACAGTTTGCGGGCCTGCTCGATGGGACCTGCGGTCCGGGACTTGTCTGTCAACGCGCGTGCGCGCAGCACCAGGTCGTGCGCCTGCGGGTTCACCGTGGGCGCGGCGCCGAGGCTCGCGAACTTCACCTGCAAGGCCTGCGCGATCGCTGCCGAAATCTTGTCCTGCACCTGGAACACGTTGGCCAGCGAATCGTCGTAGTGGTTCGACCACACCTGATAGCCGGTGCGGGCGTTCACCAGTTCCACGATCACCCGCACCGCGTCGCCTTGGCGCAGGATCTTGCCGGTCAGCACGTTGGCGACATCCAGCGCCTTGCCGATGGAGGTGGCCGATTGCGTGCGGTCGCGGTAATGCGAGGCGGTATCCCACGCAATCACCCGCAGCGCGGTGTTCTGGCCCAGCGCGTTGGTGAGTTCCTCGGTGATGCCGTCGCTGAAGTATTGCTGTTTGGGATCGCCGCTTTCGTTGGCGAAGGGCAGCACCACCAGGGTGTCGGCGGGCGGGTTGAATGGCTTGGCCGCCGCTTCGGCGGCCGGCGCGTTGCGGTGGATGAAGTAACCCGAGGCCAGCAGCGCCACCGCCACCATCAGCACGCCGATGATCGCGAAATCCAGCTTGCGCGCCACCGAATGGCGGTTGGGCGTGTCTTCGGTGATGGCCGCTTCGCGCTGCAGGCCCTGCGGCGTGAATTCGTAGTACCACGCGAACACCAGCCAGAACGGAAAACCGATCGCCGCCGCGATCAGGAACCAGCGCGTCGCGTAGTCCGGCAAGTTCAGCGCGGGCGTCAGTTGCGAGATGCCCTGCGACAGCGCCCACACCGCGCCGGCGTAGAGCACCGCGGCGCGCCAGACGTGGCGGCGGCCGAGTTCGGCGAAGATGTTGCGGCCTTGCGCCATCTTGGACAGGATTCCCCGCCGGCGACGGGCCGGCTTCCGGACGTCCGAAGTGTCGGGCTTCACGGCGCGGCCTGCAAGCGCCGATGGCATCGATTCCGGGTCAGGCTTGTTGGCGCAGCAGGAACGCGCGCATCGCCGGGTCTTCGCACAAGCCGATCGCGCGTTCGCGCGCGGCGCGTGCCTCTTCGGAACGATCCATGTGTTCGAGCAGGTGCGCGGCCAGCGCCCAGTATGGCTGGTAGTTCGCGACCGTGTCGGCGGGAACCTTCTGCAACAGCGCCCATCCGGTTTGCGGATCGCGCGCCTGAGCAACTGCGGCAGCGCGGCCGACCAATGCGCCGATGGTCGGCGCGATCCGCACCAGGCCTTCGTACAGCAGCGCGATCGATTCCCAATCGGTGCCGCCGGTGCGTGCGCGCTGCGCGTGCACCGACTGGATCGCGGCTTCGAGTTGGAAGCGGCCGATGCGCCCCATGCGTTCCGCCTTGCGCAGCAGAGGGTCGGCCTCTTCGCTCATCGGGCGCGACCACAGCGTCACGTCCTGTTCGGAGAGCGGCACGTACTCGCCGTGCGGCCCGCGCCGGGCGCCACGGCGCGATTCGCAGTAAAGCATCAACGCGGACAGGCCGAGCGCTTCGGGTTCGCCGGGCAACAGGCACGTGAGCAGCGCGCCGAGTTCGAGCGCTTCGGCGGCGAGGCCCTTGCGGCGCGGATCGGCGCCGGCGATGTCATCCCAGCCGCTGCCGTAGGCGGCGTAGATCGCTTCCAGCACCGCATCGAGGCGTTCCGGCAATTCATCACCGTGCGGAATTTCGAACGCGATGCCGGCGTCGCGGATTTTCGTCTTGACGCGCGACAGGCGCTGGCCCATTGCGGACGGCTTCACCAGGAACGCCGAAGCAATGCGCGCGGCGTCGAGGCCCAGCACGGTTTGCAGCATCAGCGGGGTACGCGCCGCCGCATCGATCGCGGGGTGCGCGCACACGAACAGCAGCTTCAGGCGTTCGTCGGGAAAGGCATGTTCGTCATCGCGAACCATGGTTTGCGCGTCATCCAGTGCGGCCACGAGTTCCGGTGTCGCCTGCGCATGCACCTTCTCGTGACGCGCCGCATCGATCAGCCGCCGCCGCGCCGCCGTCAGCAGCCACGCCTCCGGCTTGTCCGGTACGCCGTCGCGCGGCCAGGTTTCCAGCGCGGCGCGGAATGCGTCGGAAAGCGCATCTTCCGCCGCCGCGATGTCGTGTGAGCGTGCGGCGAGGAAAGCGATCAGACGGGCACGTGATTCACGTGCGACGCGGGCGATGACTGCTTGCGCGTGGTTCGGTGCTTTCGCGTTCACGGTCGCACAGGCGACGGCAGGGTGACGGCCGTTGCTCGCCATGCGGGCAATGCCTCCACTTGCCCATACCAGCGGTTGAGGTTGTCGAACTGCTCCACCGGGATGCGGGCCGCCTGCTTGTACATCAACGCGCAGGCGACGGAGATGTCGGCAAGGGTGAGATGGTCGGCCACCAGCCAAGGACTTCCCGCGAGATGCCGATCCAGGATGCCGGCAAGTTGGTTGAGCTTCCCGGTGGCGTCTTCCAGGACTTTCCGGTCCGGCTGGCCCTGGCCTTTCATGGCCTTGAAAAGGTTTTCCCACATCCATGGACGGCATGCAGGCGTCCAGTGCGCCTGTTCCCAGAATTGCCAGCGCGCGATGTCCGCGCGTACGCGTGGCTCGTTCGGGAACAGTGTGCTTGGCTCAAGTGTTGCCAGGTATTGGGTGATCGCATTGGATTCCCAGAGCACGAAGCCGTCGTCTTCGAGAACCGGAAACAGGCCGTTCGGGTTCAACGCCAGATACGCGGGCTGATGATTTTCGTCCACACCGACGTCGACCACTTTGATGTCGAGCGCGATGTGCAGGTGGATCGCCGTAACCAGCACATTCCGGCAGGAGGGTGAAAATGGATGCGCATGGAGTCGCATGTCGGATCACTCGATTGAAATCGGGGTGGCCGCACCACCGGCCGGTGTCATTGCCTTGCGGAGAAGGATTCGCGCACACGTGCCGGGTTCCGATATTCGATCACGAACGTGAGCGTCAGGATCACCGCGATCAACAAGTCAAAAATCACGGGAGCCAGCAGCCCGAAGTATCTCCACGCGAGCAATGCGTGCAACAGATTCGCAACGGTCAGCAATGCCACAAACGGCAACACCAGCTTCGCACCCGATCGCGAGAGCGCAGCGAGCAGCCAGAGCAGAACGGCAGCGACGAAGCCGCTCAGAATCGCCATGAGTCCGTAGCCGAAAGTCGGCGCAGGGCTGGAAACCGCCGAGAGAAACAGGTACGCGTGTGCGCCGTACTGAAACAATGTCAGAAGCGAAGCGATCCGCAAAAGCATCGTGGCCTTCATGAGTGCTCCTCAAGGGTGGGCGGGATTGATCATGCCGTTTCGGGCGACGCTGATGTCCGGCATATCGCCATAACGCGCCAGCCTCGACGATTTCGACATCACTCCTTCATTCCAGCGGCACCACGTTAGGACGCAACTCCAACACGCGGCCCGGCAGCACCGGACAGCGCTGTGCCCAGCGCACGGCCTCGGAGTAATCAGCGGCGTTAAAGATGATGACGCCTGCGAGTTGTTCCTTGGCCTCGGGATAGGGTCCGTCCTGCGTGCGCCAGGGTGCGCCGCCATCAGAGACGAAGGTGGTGGCGGTGGCGGGAGGTTCGAGTCCAGCGCCGCCGATGAATACACCGGCTTCACGCAGGGCACGGAGATAGGCGTAAATCGGGCCGAACAGTGTCTCACGCTGTGCCGGGTTAGCGCGCGCCGCGAACACGTCGGCGCTTTCACGGATCAACAAGGAGAAGTTCATCGGGATTTCCTTCTGGCTTTCGTTTCGGTGGCGACGAATGCGCGTGCCTCGTCCGACAAGTCGATCCATTCGCCGGCGTCGTCGGGTTTCAACGTGATCCAGCCGTTCATCACGCGGCCGCCGCTTTCCATCCGTTCGGCGCGTTTGGCTTTCAGCAATGCCGCGACGCGCGCGGGCGGCAGCTTCAGCAGCAGGCGGTGTTTGCGCGTCAGCGCGGCGTAGATCTTGCCGTTGACGCGCAAGGCATTCGTGCCGAACTTCGCAGAGTCGCTTGGCACCCACGTTTCGCCGTGGTGCGCGGCAACGGCGGCGAACAAGGCGATGGCGGGATCGTGGTCCATGGTCAGCCAAGGTGGGGACGGAGGAAATCGAGTTGCAACCTGAGTCCCTCCGTCCCACCGGCATTCATTGCCCGCCCGGAACCACGAGGTTGGGCCGCACCTCGAAGGCCTGCCCCGGCAGACGCGGCGTGCGCGCCGCCCACTCCAGCGCGGTGTCGAGGTCGGGCACGTCGATGATGTAGAAGCCGCCCAGTTGCTCCTTGGTGTCGGCGTAGGGGCCGTCCTGCACGCGCCGCTTGCCGCCGTTGAAGCGCAGCGTGGTGGCGGTGTCCGCTGGCTGCAGGCCGGCGCCGGTGATGTAGATGCCGGCCTCGGTCAGCGTCTTGATGAAGGGCGTCCATTGCGACATGTACTGCGCACCCTCCGGACCATCGAACCGGGCGATCGTTTCGGGGGTGTCGTAGATCAGGATCGAGTATTTCATGGCAACTCTCCTTGCGGATCGAGGGCGGGATGCCTTCGTTCATCACCATGTCGCGCCGGCGGAACCGATTTCGACAGAGCCCCGGATATCTGTTTCGCCGCTTTTGCCGTCTGTCATGCGGACCTTACTGCCAGCGTGCCAGCAATTTCCCTTCACGCGAAAACTTGACGACGCTCAGGCCATCTGTTGCATACAAGTGGCCTTGCCCATCGACGGCAATGCTGTTTGGTGCCACCTTGAACAAGGTGTTTCCCGGGGTGTTGCCTATCGTCGCAAGAACGTGGCCTTGGGGGTCGAATTCCTGGACCCGGTACAGCTGGTAGTCCGCGACATAGATGTTGCCGCGTGGACCGACAGCGATGCTCGACGTGGAGGCCAGCTTCAACGGCTCGTCCGGGACGGCGTCGAATGTCCGAACTGGCTGTCCGGTCGGCGAAAGCGTCAGGACGCGAACGTTCCGGAAATCGCCGATCACGAGATCGCCTTCGCGATCGACCACGATCTGTTCCGGCCAATTCCACTGATCCGGACCCGCGCCCGGGCCGTGCCGCCAAGTCGCGATGAGCTTCCCTCGCGGCGAGAATTTCAGGATCAGGTTCGATGCCGCCGAGACGCCGTAAATGTTGCCGTGCCTGCCGACCGCCACGTGACCGCCCTTGTCGAACGCGTGGGGAGGGAAGCCGCCGAATCTGGCGATCACCTTGCCAGTCGGAGACAGCTTCAGGATTTGATCGCTGCCATGGTCAACGACGAATACATTTCCCTCGCGATCGAGCGCGATGCCGTCCGGACCGTTGTCGCGTCCGGGTGCCGCTCCAAACACGCGCCAGTCCGCAAGCACCTGCCCTTGTGGCGACAACTTGAGCACGCGAGAGCGAGTCTTGTGGTCGGTATCGACCAGGTAAACATTCCCGGCAGAATCGAATGCCATGTTGTCCGGCCCGTACAGACACAACCCGCATGGAGCGGCGTGTGCGGGCAGGGCGAACACCAGCAGCGTGAGCACCGAAAGCACGCGGAGTTTCATATCGTCAGGACCTCATCCGGACCCGATCAGGAAACGGTCGCATGACGCGCCGTGGACGTGCCGGAAGGTAGCTCGGCGCAGCCGATTCGCCATCTGACGGAAGTCAGGGGACGCCAGCAAAGGCGTTCAGACTTCCTCGGTGTCCGTCACCTTGGCGCGCCGCATCAGCCACGCGACGCCGCGCAGGTCGGCGAGGCCGACCCACAGGCGGTCGAGCATCCCGTACTTGGAGACCCCGCGGGTGCGCGGGCGATGCCCGACCGGGATGCTGACGCTCTGGAATCCGGCCCGTTTCACCAGCGCCGGCAGGTAACGGTGCATGTGGTCGAAGTAGGGCAGGGCGAGGAAGGTTTCGCGTTCGAACAGTTTCAGGCCGCAGCCGGTGTCGGGCGTTGCGTCGCGCAGCATCCGCGAGCGCACGCCGTTGGCGATTTTCGATGAGATGCGCTTGTTGAAGCTGTCGCAGCGGGTGGTGCGCCAGCCGGCGAACAGCTTCACCTTCGGCTCGGCGGTCTTGCGCGCCTCGATCAATTTCGGAATGTCGGCGGGATCGTTCTGGCCGTCGCCGTCCAGCGTCGCGATCCACGCGCCGCGCGCCGCGCGCACGCCGTTGCGGATCGCGGTGCTCTGGCCGCTTTGTTGCAAGTGACGCACGATGCGCAATTCCGGGTGCTTCGCGCGTTCGGCCTTCAGCACCGCGAGCGAATCGTCCTTGCTGGCATCATCGACGTACACTACTTCGTAATCGACGCGTCCGCGCAGCGCGGCGGCGATTTCGGCCAGCAAGGGCGGGATGTTGTCGCGCTCGTTGAACACGGGCACGACCACGGACAGATCGGGCATGCGCGAAGGCCTTGCCGTTGTGAAGGCGCGATTATCGCCGATGCGGCGGATGCGTGCCCGGCCGGCACCATGCAACTCCTCGCCAAACACTTCAGCGCCGTAGGTTGGGCTGAGCGCTCTTCGCGAAGCCCAACGCTCGTTGCGAGCCGTTGGGCTTCCGCCGATGAAGCCGGCGTCAGCCCAACCTACCTCAATCTTTCGAGGATGCCTTCCAGCGCATCGGGGTTGTGGTAATGGATCACCAGCTTGCCGCGCTTGCCCTTGCCCTGCGCAATTTCGACGCGGGTGCCGAGCTTGTCGGAAAGCTCGCGCTCCAGCGCGGCGACATCGGGATCGGCGTTGTACGTCTTCGCCTTGCCGGACGATTTCGGCAACTGCGCCAGCCGCACGGCCTGTTCCAGTTCGCGCACCGACCAGCCCTTGTCGGCGGCCTTTTCGGCCAGCGCGATCGCGCGCGGCGCCGGCAGCGTCAGCAGTGCGCGCGCGTGGCCCATCTCGATGCGGCCTTCGTCCAGCAGTTCGCGGATGGCTTCCGGCAGTTCCAGCAGGCGCAACAGGTTCGCGACCGCCGCGCGCGAGCGGCCGACCGCGTCGGCGGCCTGCTGCTGGCTCAGGCGGAATTCGTCGATCAGACGACGCAACGCGTGCGCTTCCTCCAGCGCGGTCAGTTCCTCGCGCTGGATGTTCTCGATCAGCGCGACGGCCAGCGCCGACTGCGCGGGAATGTCGCGCACCACCGCGGGAATTTCCGCGAGGCCGGCGATCTTCGCCGCTCGCCAGCGGCGCTCGCCGGCGACGAGTTCGTATTGGCCGCGACCGACGTCGCGCACCACGATGGGCTGGATCAGGCCTTGCGCCTTGATGGATGCCGCCAGTTCGTCCAGCGCCGCTTCGTCGAAGTGATGGCGCGGCTGGTACTCGCCGGGCCGGATCGACGTGACCGCAATGCTGGCAAGGGTTTCGCCGGTTTCCGGGGCCGTGTCGGAGTCGGGCGTGCCCAGCAGCACGTCGAGGTCGCGGGAACCCAGGCCCCGGCGTTTGGCTGCGCTCATGCGGATACCTTCATCAGGGGAGTGCGCGGCTGGTCGGACGGCGGCGGCGAATGACCGCCCGCGCTGCCGCCCGCACGCCGGATCATTTCGCCGGCGAGGCCGAGGTAGGCGATGGCGCCGCGCGACTCGCGGTCGTACAGGTTGATCGGCTTGCCGTGGCTGGGCGCTTCGGCGAGGCGCACGTTGCGCGGCACCACCGAGCGCAGCACCTTGTCGCCGAAGTGCTTGGAGAGTTCCGCCGACACGTCGTTGCCGAGCGCGGTGCGCACGTCGAACATGGTGCGCAGCAGGCCTTCGACTTCGAGGTTCGGGTTCAGCCGCTTGCGCACCGCCTTGATGGTGTCGAGCAGATCGGTGAGGCCTTCCAGCGCCATCGATTCGCACTGCACCGGAATCAGCACGCTGTGCGCCGCGGCCAGTGCGTTCAGGGTCAGGAGGTGCAGCGAAGGCGGGCAGTCGATCAGGATGATCTGGTAGCGATCGCCAAGTTTGGCGAGTTGTTCCTTGAGGCGCTGCTCGCGCGCGATCGCGTCGGCCAGCTTGATTTCCGCCGCGGTCAGGTCGCGGTTGCCGGGCAACAGGTCGAAGCCGGCCTCGGTCGGGATGATCGCGTCCGCGATCGGCGCTTCCTCCAGCAGCACTTCGCAGCCGTTCGGCTTGGCGGTGCGCTTGTCGATGCCCGATGACGAGGTCGCGTTGCCCTGCGGGTCGAGATCCACCAGCAGGATGCGGCGCTTCGTCTCCGCGAGTGCGGCGGCGAGGTTGACGGCGGTGGTGGTCTTGCCGACGCCGCCTTTCTGGTTGGCGATGGCGATGATGCGCGTCATGGGCGGAACCGAATCGTGCAGTGAACCCCTCGAAACCCGTCGCGCGCCGGGTTCGGACGGGCGCCGGAACCGCTTAGCCTAGCATCGACGCGGATGCGGTGCGGGCCAATTCGACCACGCAGCGTTCGCCGCCGGCGCCCGGCACGTGCAAGGGATGCACGGCCAGCACCCGGAAATCGCCCGGCACCGCGGCGATTTCGGCAGGGTCGGCGTGTCCTTTCAGCGCCAGCCAGCGGCCATCCTCGGCCAGCAAATGACTGCCCCAGGCCAGCATGTCCTTGATGCTGGCGAAGGCGCGCGCGGTGACGGTGTCGAACCGACCGGTCGCGTCCTGTACGCGCGACTGTTCCACCGTGACGTTCGCCAGCGGCAGGCTGCGCGCGGCTTCGCGCAGGAAGCGCGCCTTCTTGCCATTGCTTTCGACCAAGGTGACGTGAATGTCGGGTCGCGCGATCGCCAACGGAATGCCCGGCAGTCCCGCGCCGCTGCCGAGGTCGGCCAGCGTCGTGCCGTGCACGAATGGCAACACCGCCAGCGAATCCAGCAAATGCCGCGGCACCATTTCCTCGGGATCGCGCACCGCAGTCAGGTTGTACGTGCGGTTCCACTTCGCCAGCAGGTCGAGGTACGCGAGCAACTTCGCCAATGCGTCGGACGGCAACTCCAAGTGCATGGCAGCGAGACCGTCGGCGAGTCCTTGTGCGAGTGCGGTAGCGGAGATCATGTCGGCCGAAGTGTCGCACGAACGATTGATTCGCAGGCGACAGCCGAGGTGAACCCCTCTCCCCGCGGGAGAGGGACATAAAAAACAGGAGCCCGCACAAGGCGGGCTCACCGTTCTCCCTGGCTGAACTTGAACTTACGCGGCGAGGTCGAGTTCCACCCGCGTCACCAGTACGCCACGCTCGCGCAGGCTGCCGTTCAAGCTTTGTTTGATGCGCTGGTTGCGCGAACGCAAATCGGGATCGATGCTCTCGTTGCCGGCGTCCTGCAAGGCGTCGCGCAGGCGCAGGCGGATCAGGTCGTCGGCACGGTCGATCACCGAGTCCGCGCGTTCGGGATCCAGCACCTGCCACCACACGCGGCCACGCAAGGTGCGCGTGGCGTCCGCCTCGCGTTCGACGCGTTCGTCCACGGCGAGGGTGTAGCCGGTGATGCTGATCTTGTGGGCGATGCGCTCGATCAGCGGCACCACCAGATGCGTGCCTGCGGTCAGGATGCCGGCCGGTTTGCCCAGCCGCCGCAACGTATAGACCTGGCCTTCCGGAATGCGCTTGATGCTCGCGATCGCCACGGCGACGAGCAGCGCGAGGGTCAACAGGATGGTCAGTGAAGAAATCATGCGATATCAGCAGTTTGGGTTCGACTTGAAGTTTTGACCTTCGGAAGCTTGCACATCGCTCGGAACCGATTGTGCATTAACTGTAATTTAACTGCAAGCGCCTGACTTGAGCATGACCGGGAAAATCCTGTCCAGCCGGTCGGACCGAATGGAAGACACACTGGAAGCAGCAGGATTCGTGCCAAGGCCGCGCCCCGACTCGGGATCGGCGTCACACACCACTACAATGAGCGGCTGGCTATTCGAGAGACGACCGCCATGGGCTATCCCGCCACCCGCATGCGCCGCATGCGCCGCGATGCCTTTTCGCGCGCGCTGATGCGCGAAACCGTGCTGACCCCGTCCGACCTGATCCTGCCGGTGTTCGTGCAGGAAGGTGCGGGCGAGGTGCGCGACGCGGTGGCTTCGATGCCGGGTGTCGTGCGGTTGTCGGTCGACGCCTTGTTGAAAGTAGCCGAGGAGGCGCAGCGGCTCGGCGTGCCGGCCCTGGCGCTGTTCCCGCACGTTGAAGACGACAGGAAAACCGCCGATGGCCGCGAGGCGTACAACGACAATGGCCTGGTGCAGCGCGCGGTGCGTGCATTGAAATCGCGTTTCCCCGAACTGGGTGTCATTTGCGACGACGCACTGGATCCCTTCACCACGCATGGGCAGGACGGCCTGATCGACGATGCCGGCTACACCCTCAACGATGAAACCGTGGCGGTGCTGGTGAAGCAGGCGCTGTCGCAGGCGCAGGCCGGCGCGGATTTCGTCGCGCCCTCGGACATGATGGACGGCCGCATCGGCGCGATCCGCGAAGCGCTCGAAGGCGCCGGCTTGGTCCACACGCGTATCCTCGCGTACTCCGCCAAGTACGCGTCGAGTTTCTACGGACCGTTTCGCGATGCGGTGGGTTCGGCCGCCAGCCTCGGCAAGGGTTCCAAGCACACCTACCAGATGGACGTCGGCAACTCCGACGAGGCGCTGCGCGAAGTGCAACTCGATCTCGACGAAGGCGCCGACGCGGTGATGGTGAAACCAGGCCTGCCGTACCTCGACATCGTGCGGCGGGTGAAGGAACGCTTCGGCGCGCCGACCTTCGTGTACCAGGTCTCCGGCGAATACGCGATGCTGAAGGCCGCTGGCGCCAACGGCTGGATCGACGAGAAGGCCTGCGCGATGGAAGCGCTGCTCTCGATCAAGCGCGCGGGCGCCGATGCGATCCTGACTTACTACGCGCTGGACGCGGCGCGCTGGCTGGGCGCGGGCGACGGCCCGTAGTAGGCGCGCAACAATCCCGCGACCTCCGGTTCGGCGCGATCAAGCAGCGCCGGGTTGGAGAAATGCAGTTCGCTGACCACCGCGAAATATTCGCCGGCATCGGTGGCGGCGTACGCGTCGATCTGGGTCGCGTAGCCGCGGTGCACGTCATGCGCGAGACGATCGTAGGCGCGCTGGAACACATCGATCCAGCGCCGTCGCGACATGCCGCGCGGCAGCAGCGGCACGCCGTCGGGCGGGCCGTCCAGCATGTCCAGCTTGTGCGCGATTTCGTGCACGATCACGTTGTAGCCGTCCCACGGCTGCGCGAGATCCTGCTGCACCGCGGCCCACGACAACACCAGCGGGCCGATCTGCCACGCTTCGCCGCTCAGGATGCGCTCGCCTTCGGTGACCACCCCGGTGCTGGCGTCGTGGTGCTGGTGGCGGGCCTTGAATTCGCCCGGATACACGACCACGCCGGTCCAGCCGCGCAGCGCGCGGAAACCCGTCTGCAGGACAGGAATGCAGGCCTGCATCGCGATCAGCAAGCGTTGCAAGCCGTCCAGTTCCAACCCGTTCGGATAGAAGCGCTTGCGCTGCAGGAACCGCGCCGCCAACGCGCGCAACCGTTGCCGGTCATCCGCGGACAATCGCCGCGCCAGCGGACACGCGACCAGTGCGTCGCGCCACAGCGCATCGTCGATCGGCGGCGGGCGGCGCCCGGGCAACCAGTCCAGCCAGCTCATGCGCACGCTCCACGGTCCGGTTAGACAAGGTGCCGTCCGACCCGGTATTTCTCAAGGCCGGAAGTGTCGAGCGGCTCCTGCCATTCGGCAGCCCCGCATCACCCATTAGTGTGATCTTGATGCCGCCTTGATGCGCAGCCGCGCATTCGTTGCACCGCCCTGATGCGGCCGTTCCTACGATGCGCTCGTCACTGCCGCGGAGCGATCGATGGACATCGTGTATCTGATCCTGATGCTGTTGTTCGGGGTAGCGTTGTTTGCCCTGATCGCGGCGTGCCGGAGCCTGGAGGGGCGCGGTCATGGCCGCTGAACCGGGCTGGGTGTACGCGCTGGCGGCGATCCTATCGATCAGCCTGTTCGCCTATCTGCTGTATGCGTTGTTCGATGCCGAGCACCTCGAATGAACAACAATCCGTGGATTCAAGTCGCCATTTACCTGGCGATTCTGTTTGCACTCGCCTTGCCGCTGGCGCGCTGGATCGAAGGCGTGCTGGAAGGCCGCATCGCTGCGCGCTGGCGCTGGATGGGCGCGATCGATCGCGCGATGTTGCGCGTCGCCGGCGCGCGCGCCAACGACGAAATGCCGTGGTGGCGCTACGCCGGCGCGATTGTCGTTTTCAATCTGATCGGCGCGCTGGTGGTGTACGCGATGCAGCGCGCGCAGCAATGGCTGCCGGTGAATCCCGCGCATATGGCCGCGGTGTCGCCCGACTCGTCGTTCGACACCGCGGTCTCTTTCGTCACCAATACCAACTGGCAGGGCTACGCGGGCGAATCGACGATGAGCCATCTCACCCAGATGGCAGCGCTTGCGGTGCAGAATTTCCTGTCCGCCGCCACCGGCATCGTCGTGGCGATCGCGCTGATCCGCGGCCTCGCGCGCGGCAATGCCAAAGGCCTGGGCAATGCCTGGCAGGATCTGATCCGCACGACGTTGTGGATCCTGCTGCCAATCTCGTTCGTACTCGCCCTGTTGCTGGTAAGCCAGGGCGTGCCGCAGAACTTCTCAGCGCCCGCGACCGCACAGACCGTGCAGGCGACGCACTATCAGGCGCCGGTGACGGATGCGGCCGGTAACGCGCTGAAGAATGCCAAGGGCCAACCGTTGACGAAGGATGTGGTCGCGTCCACGCAAACCATCGCGCTGGGCCCGGTCGCCTCGCAGGAATCGATCAAGGAACTCGGAACCAACGGCGGTGGGTTCTTCAACGCCAATTCCGCGCATCCGTTCGAGAACCCGAACGGGCTGACCAATTTCCTCGAAATGCTGGCGATCTTCCTGATTCCCACCGCGCTGGTGTTCGCGTTCGGCCGCATGGTCGGCGATCAACGCCAGGGCGTCGCGGTGCTGGCGGCCATGACGATCCTGTTCCTCGGCATGTACGCGGTCGGCGCCCTCACGCAAGCCGTGCCGAATCCGCTGGTCGCGCATCTCGGGGTCGCAGGGTCGAGCATGGAGGGCATCGAGACGCGCTTCGGCACGACCGCGTCGATGCTGTTCGCCGCGATCACCACGTCGGCGAGTTGCGGCGCGGTGAACGCGATGCACGACAGCCTGATGCCGCTGGCCGGCGGCGTGCCGATGTTCCTGATGCAGCTCGGCGAGGTCGTGTTCGGCGGTGTCGGTTCCGGCCTGTACGGCATGCTGATCTTCGCAATCCTCGCGGTGTTGATCGCCGGCCTCATGATCGGCCGCACCCCCGAATACCTCGGCAAGAAGATCGGCATGTTCGAGATGAAGATGGTGGCGATCGCAATCCTGATCGTGCCGCTGCTGGTGCTGGTCGGCACGGCGATCGCTGTGATGGCCAAGCAGGGACTGGCCGGTCTCGCCAACCCTGGCGCGCACGGTTTTTCCGAAGTGCTGTACGCCTTCTCGTCGGCGGCCAACAACAACGGCTCGGCATTTGCCGGCTTGTCCGCCAATACGCCGTTCTACAACGTGCTGCTGGCCGGTGCGATGTGGTTCGGCCGCTTCATGATCATCGTGCCGGTGCTGGCGCTGGCCGGCAGCCTGGTGAAGAAGCCGCGGCTTGCGGTCTCCGTCGGGACGATGCCGACCCACGGCCCGCTGTTCGTGATCCTCCTGATCGGCGCGGTGCTGCTGGTCGGCGCGTTGAATTACGTGCCGGCGCTGGCGCTCGGTCCGGTGGTCGAACATCTCTCGCTATTCCACGTGCACTGATCGGAGTGAACATGACCGGCGCATCCGCACACGCACTGCCCGCGTCCGCACGCAACCTGCCGATGTTCGATCCGGCGCTGCTGAAGCCGGCGCTGCGCGAATCGCTCAGGCGTCTCTCGCCGCGCGCGCAATGGCGCAACCCGGTGATGTTCGTGGTCTGGGTCGGTAGCGTGCTGACTACGCTGCTCGGCCTCGCCGCGTTCGGCAACCGCGCGCTGATCCCGCCGGGCTTCACGCTGGGTGTGGCGGCCTGGCTGTGGTTGACCGTGTGGTTCGCCAACCTCGCCGAAGCGCTGGCCGAAGGCCGCGGCAAGGCGCAGGCAGCGGCGTTGCGCGCCGCGAAGAAGCGCGTCTACGCGAAGCTGCTGCAGGAACCCCACCACGGGTCCTCGTGGTTGCCGATGCCCAGCGATGAATTGACCAGTGACCGCGTGGTGCTGGTCGAAGCAGGTGACACGGTGCCCGCGGACGGCGAAGTGATTGAAGGCGTGGCGTCGGTGGACGAATCGGCGATCACCGGCGAATCGGCGCCGGTGATCCGCGAATCCGGCGGCGACCGCTCCGCGGTCACGGGCGGCACGAAAGTGCTGTCGGACTGGATCGTGGTGCGCGTCACCGCGAAACCAGGCGAGGCCTTCCTCGACCGCATGATCGCGATGGTCGAGAGCGCCAGACGCGCACGCACGCCGAACGAAATCGCGCTGACCATCCTGCTGGTCGCGTTGACGCTGGTGTTTTTGGTCGTCTGTGTGACACTGTTGCCGTATTCGCTGTACAGCGTGCAGGCCGCGGGCGGGCGCGCCGTGTCGATCACGGTGTTGGTCGCGTTGCTGGTCTGCCTGATCCCGACCACGATCGGCGCGTTGCTGTCGGCGATCGGCATCGCGGGCATGAGCCGCATGCTGCACGCCAACGTGATCGCGACGTCCGGCCGCGCGGTGGAGGCCGCGGGCGACGTCGACGTGCTGCTGCTGGACAAGACCGGCACGATCACGCTGGGCAACCGGCAGGCGACTGCGTTCCATCCTGCGCCGGGCGTCTCGGAACGGGAGCTGGCCGAAGCAGCTCAACTCGCGTCGCTCGCCGACGAAACGCCGGAAGGCCGTTCGATCGTGGTGCTGGCGAAGGAAAAATTCGGCCTGCGCGGGCGCGAATTGCACGACATGCAGTTCGTCGCGTTCACCGCGCGCACGCGCATGAGCGGCGTCGACGCCGGCACGCGCCACATCCGCAAGGGCGCGACCGAATCGATCGCTGTGCACATCGGGAAATCCGGCGGCCGTATGCCCGACGAGGTGCGCGCGATCACCGAAACCATTTCCCGCGCCGGCGGCACGCCGCTGGTGGTCGCGGAGGATTCGCGCGCATTGGGCGTGATCGAATTGAAGGATATCGTCAAGGGCGGGATCGCGGAACGCTTTGCCGAGTTGCGCCGCATGGGCATCAAGACGGTGATGATCACCGGTGACAACCGCCTTACCGCCGCGGCGATCGCCGCCGAAGCCGGCGTCGACGACTTCCTCGCCGAGGCCACGCCGGAAGACAAGCTGACGCTGATCCGCAAATACCAATCGGAAGGCCATCTGGTCGCGATGACCGGCGACGGCACCAACGATGCGCCGGCCCTGGCGCAGGCCGACGTCGCGGTGGCGATGAACAGCGGCACGTCGGCGGCGAAAGAAGCCGGCAACATGGTCGATCTCGACAGCAACCCGACCAAGTTGCTGGAAGTGGTCGAGGTCGGCAAACAGATGCTGATGACGCGCGGTTCGCTCACCACCTTCAGCATCGCCAATGATGTCGCCAAGTATTTCGCGATCATCCCGGCCGCATTTGCGACAACTTATCCGCAATTGAAGGCGCTGGACGTGATGCATTTGCACACGCCGCAGTCGGCGATCCTGTCCGCGGTGATCTTCAATGCGATCATCATCGTGCTGCTGATCCCGCTGGCGCTGAAAGGCGTGGCGTATCGCGCGCAACCCGCCGCGCAACTGCTGCGCCGCAATCTCCTGATTTACGGACTGGGCGGACTGATCGCGCCGTTCATCGGCATCAAGCTGATCGATCTGATCCTGGTCGCGTTGCACCTGGCCTGAGGAAATTCCATGGGCACTTCGCGCAAGTGGATCCTGTTGTCGGCGTTGTCCGCGAACATGATTGCGCACGCGGCGCTTGCACAGGACCAGGGCAGTAGCGGTGTGCAAATCAGCGGGAACGTCGCGCTGGTCAGCGACTACCTGTTCCGCGGTATCAGCCAGACCTGGGCGCAACCCGCGTTGCAGGGCGGCGCGGACATCAACGACGGCCGCTGGCACGTTGGCGCGTGGACGTCCAACGTCAGCCGCAACAGTTATCCCGGCGGCGGCGTCGAACTCGATCTGTTCGGCGATGCCGGCCTGTTCCAGCATCGCGACTGGAGCGTGCGCGCCGGCCTTTATGGCTATCTTTATCCCGATGCCAATCTCGATCATGCGCGGCCGCCGCTCGGCAGCCGCACGTTGGATACCCTGGAAGCGAACCTCTCGCTGGCCTGGAAAAGCTGGACGCTGAAGTACTCGCGCGCGTTGACCGATTATTTCGGCGCCGATGTCGAACAAGGGTACGCCGGCAGCACGCGCGGCACGCAATACCTGCAGTTGGACGGCTCGATTCCGTTCGGCAAGCAATGGAGTCTCGCGCCGCATCTCGGTTACACCGATTACCGTCGCGGTCTGCGGACGCCACTGGCCAATGGCTCGCGCGATCCGAGCTACGCCGATTACGGGCTGGCGCTGAAATGCGCGCCGAACGAAAGACTCGCCCTCAGTCTGGGTATGTCGCATGCGACCAACGACGCGTTCTATCGCCATGTCACCAGCTTCCGCGATCCTGCCGACGTGAAGAATCTCGGCGGCACGCGCGCGGTGTTGTCGCTGTCCGCCACTTTCTGAAGGAAATTCCCATGATCTCGCTGTTGCGGCCCGCCGTCGTGATCTTCGTGTTGTTGAGCCTGATCACCGGCATCGCCTATCCGCTGGCGACATTCGGCATCGCGCAACTCGCCTTTCCGCACCAAGCCAACGGTAGCCTGATCGTGCGCGACGCACACGTGATCGGCAGCGCGCTGATCGGCCAGAACTTCGACGCGCCGAAATACTTCTGGGGCCGGCCATCCGCGACCACCCCGATGGCCTACAATGCGAATGCATCCACCGGCAGCAACCTTGGCCCCAGCAATCCGGCGTTGCTCGACGCAGTCAAGCAGCGCATCGCGGCGCTGCGCGCAGCCGATCCCGATGCGCTCGATCCGATCCCGTCGGAACTGGTGATGGCCTCCGCCAGCGGTCTCGATCCGGACATTTCTCCGCAAGCGGCACACTGGCAGGCCGTGCGCGTGGCGAAGGCCCGCGGCATGTCGGTGGGCGATGTCGATGCCCTGATCAATGCTCATACGCAAGGTCCCTCCCTGGGTTTGTTCGGTGAAGCACGCGTCAACGTGCTGGCGCTGAACATGGCGCTGGACGACGCCCAGGGCGGAGCGGCGCATAATCCGCGCCGATGAACGAGACGCGCCTCGATCCCGATCGCCTGCTCGCCGAAGTCGTCGACGAACAGCGCAAGGCCGCGCGCGGGAAACTGAAAATCTTCTTCGGCGCCTGTCCGGGCGTGGGCAAGACCTACGCGATGCTGCAGTCGCTGCGTCAGTTGCGCGATGAAGGCAGACGCGCGCTGGTGGGTGTGGCCGAAACGCACGGCCGTTCCGAAACCTCGCGCCTGCTGCACGATCTGCCGCAACTGCCGCTGCGAGAGGTCGAGTACCGCGGCCGCGCCTTGCGCGAATTCGATCTGGATGCCGCGCTCGCCGCGCGTCCCGACCTGATCGCCGTGGATGAACTGGCGCATTCCAACGCCGAAGGCAGCCGTCATCGCAAACGCTGGCAGGATGTCGAGGAACTGCTCGCGGCCGGCATCGACGTGCACACCACGCTCAACGTGCAGCATCTCGAAAGCCTCAACGACATCGTCGGGCGCATCACGGGCGTGCGCGTGCGCGAGACCGTTCCCGACCGCGTGTTCGACCAGGCCGACGACGTGGTAGTGGTCGATCTTCCCGTCGATGAATTGTTGAAGCGGCTGGTGGAAGGCAAGGTGTATTTTGCCGACGCGGCGCAACATGCGCGGGAACACTTCTTCCGCAAGGGTAACTTGATCGCGTTGCGCGAACTGGCGCTGCGGCGCGCGGCCGATCGCGTGAATGCGCAGATGCGCGATTACCGCCGCGCACGCGCGATCGAGGCGGTGTGGCCCACGCGCGAACGCCTGCTGGTGGGGCTTGCGGGCAACGACGGCGACGAGCGGTTGGTGCGCGATGCGGCACGCCTGGCGCGCAAGCTGGAAGCGGACTGGATCGTCGCGCATGTGGACCTGCCGCAATCGCGACGCGTCAAGGCTGCGCGCGACCACATCGCGCGGATGCTCGCATTGGCGGAGAGTCTGGGCGCGGAAACCACCACTCTGCCGGGCATGGATGCCGCCGCGGCGCTGGCTACCTGCGCCCGCGCGCGCAATGTCAATCGCCTGCTGCTCGGCCACACGCCGCGTTCGCCGTGGTGGTTCTGGCGCGAGTCCACCGTTGATCGCATCGGCCGTCGCCGACCCGATCTGGACCTGATCGTGATTGCGGTCGACGGAAGGCCGGGGCGGGTTGCTGCGCAAGAATCGGCAGAATGGCGGATCAATTGGCTGCCGTATGTCTGGGCGACGCTCGCATGCCTTGCGGCAACGGCCGTGGCATCGCCGCTGTTGCGGATATTCCAGCTTGCCAACGTGGTGATGTTGTTCCTGCTCATGGTGGTGCTCGTCGCGCTGCGCTGGGGCCGCGGCCCGGGCGCGTGGGCTGCGCTCCTGGCCGTGGCCTGTTTCGATTTCTTTTTCGTGCCGCCGCGGCTGTCGATGAACGTCAGCGACACGCAATACCTGTTTACCTTCGGGCTGATGCTGGCGGTGGCACTGATCATCGGTCAGTTGACCGCGCGTTTGCGCCACGAGGTGAGTGTCGCGGGTGCGCGCGAGCGTCGCGCGATCACGCTGGCGGGATTGTCGCGCGAACTTTCCGTGGCACTGACCGTGGAGCGGATCGCGGAAATCGGGATGCGGGATTTTGCGGGCGGCTTCCACGCCGGTGCCGGCCTGGCGTTGCCGGACGCGACGGACCGGGTGCGCGCCGTGAAAGGCAACGCCATCGCCATCGACGAAAGCATCGCACAATGGGTATACGACCACTCGCAAGCCGCCGGCGCGGGCACCGCGACGCTCAGCGCCGCGCGTGCACGCTATCTTCCGTTGAAAGCACCCATGCGCGTGCGCGGCGTGCTTGCGCTGGAATTTGGCGAAGGGGATTCACTCCAGGAACCGGAGGACCAGCGCTTGCTGGAAGCCTGCTGCGGACAACTTGCGATGGCACTGGAGCGCGTGCACTTCGTCGAAGTCGCGCAGAACACGCTGGTGCAGATCGAAGGCGAGCGCATGCGCAACACCTTGCTGGCAGCGATGTCGCATGACTTGCGCACGCCCTTGACCACCATCCTTGGCGCTGCGCAGACCGCGGCAACGCGGGTGCGCGGTCAAGCCGCGGAGGCACTGGTTGCATCCATCGGCGACCAGGCGCAGGCAATGCTGCGGCTGGTCGAGAACCTGCTGGACCTGGCGCGCCTGCAAACGCGGGGCGTGGAGCTCAATCGCCAATGGCATTCGCTGGAAGAGATTATTGGCACCGCGTTGCACGAGTTGCGCGAGCCACTGCGCAACCACCGCGTGAGCGTGGCGTTGTCTGCCGACCTGCCCCTGGTCGAGGTCGATGCGTTGTTGATACAGCGTGTGCTTGTGAACCTCTTGGAGAATGCCGCCAAGCACACGCCCGCGGGCACGCCGGTTGGGATCGGTGCGCGTCACGCGAACGGCAAGATCACCATCGAAATCAGTGACGCCGGTCCGGGCCTGCCGCCGATCGCGCCGGAAAAATTGTTCGACCCGTTCGAACGCGGGCGGCGCGAATCCCCCGTCACCGGCGCAGGGCTTGGATTGGCGTTGGCGCGCCGCATCGTCGAGGCGCACGGCGGCAGGATCGAAGCGCGGCCGCGCGACCCGAACGGCGCGGTCTTCACCGTTACCCTGCCGGCGCCACCCCCGCCGCAACTGGATTCGACATGAGCGCCGCGCGCATCCTGCTGATCGAGGACGACGCCAACATCCGCCGATTCGTGCGCAGCGCGTTGCAGGATGAGGGTTTTGATGTTCACGAGGCGGATACCTGCAAGCGCGCCCTGATCGAAGCGTCCACACGCCAGCCGGATCTCGCCATCGTCGACCTTGGCTTGCCCGACACGGACGGCAAGAGCTTCATCACCGAGGTGCGCGGCTGGTCGTCCCTGCCGATCGTGGTATTGTCCGCGCGCGAGCGCGAGGACGAGAAGGTCGCGGCGCTGGATGCGGGCGCCGACGACTATCTCGTGAAACCATTCGGTGTGCCGGAATTGCTGGCGCGTGTGCGCGCGCAGTTGCGCAGGCGCACGCAAGCCGATGTCGAATCCGGCTCAAGCGTCGTGACATTCGGCGAGATCAAGGTGGATCTCGCCAGCCATGAAGTCCGCAAGCGCGGCGAAGTCGTGCATCTGACTCCCATCGAATTTCGTTTGCTTGCCGCGCTGATCCGCGGCCGCGGCCGGGTGCTGACGCACCGGCAATTGTTGCTCGACGTTTGGGGCGCCGCGTACGTGGAGCGTCCGCACTACCTGCGCGTGCACATGGCCAACCTGCGTCACAAGCTCGAGGATGATCCCGCCCAACCCAGGCATCTGGTCACCGAGTTGCAGGTTGGCTATCGGCTCGTCGAGACATGAAGCAGCGACGAAGCGGCGCATGTGTTGCTTCGTCGTCGCCTGTCACCGTGTCTGGGGCAGGAAATCCAGCAACCTTTGCGCGACATCATTTGGATGTCGGATGTGCAGGTGATGCGGTCCCGCCAGGCGTTCGGCGTGGATGCCCGGGACGCAGGCTGCGCGCACATCCATCATGGACGTTGGCAGGTAGGGCGTCGCGGGTTCGGCGAGCAGCAGCAAGGTCGGCGCCGCGATGCCCGTGAGCAGACGCCGAACTTGCGCTTCCTCGATGCGCAGCGGCGTCGCGAGGCGCAGGCGCGAATCGCTGCGCCACGCGTAGCCGCCCCCCGTCTCGCGCAGGTTGCGCTCGACGATGGGGCGCACTTCGTCGGCGTCGAGGTCGCCGACCGCGACGCGCGCGGCGATTGCTTCGTCGACGCACTGAAACACGCGTGGCGAGCGACGGGTCGTCACGCGTTGCGCGTGCGCCTCGCGCCAGCGCTTCAAAGTTTGCGTGCCGTCGTCGGCGAGGGGGCCGAGCCCTTCGATCAGCAGCAGCTTGCCGATGCGATCCGGCGCGGCGGCGGCGACGAGCGAGGCGAGACCGGCGCCCAGCGAATGGCCGAGCAGGTCGAAACGGTCGAGGCCCAGCGCGTCGGCGACGTCGAGCACGTGGTCCACCTGGTCGACCACGTGGTAGCGGCGCGCGTGTCGGGGCAGGTGCGCCGAATGACCGTGGCCCGGCAGGTCCAGCGCGATCACGCGTCGCTGCGCGGCCAACCGCGGCGCGAGGCGCGTGAAGCTGGCGGCGTTGTCCAGCCAGCCGTGCAGCGCCAGCAGCGGCGGCGCGCCGGGGTCGCCCCACTGCAGCGCGGCGAGTTCGCCGAACGGCGTGGCGGCGCGAATGTCCTGCGGATCGCTCACGCTGCGCTCATTCGGCGAGGGCGTCGGCCGCCACGCGCATCCGGTTCTGGCGGCGGCGGTCGAAGCGCTCGGCAGCCCATCCGCGCAGGTTCGCGAGCGACGTGAGCGCGTAGAGGGTCTTGAACACGCGCAGCTTCGAGAGCACCCGCCGGTTGTCGAACACGTCGCCGGCCAGCATCGAGATCACGCCCTGTTCCACCTGCAGCACGTTGCGCGGGTCGGCGAACAGCGCCTTCATCACCGGCGAGTTGAAGCGGCAGATGAACCAGGCGAAGCGTGCATAGCCGCGGCGCAGGTGTTGTGCGTAACGCCTCTGCAGCGCGGCTTCGCGCCGCGGTTCGCGCAGGGCGCCGTCCACCACGTCCAGTGCACGGCGCGCGGAATACATCGACAGGAACACGCCGGAAGAAAACACCGGGTCGAGGAACGCCCATGCGTCGCCGACCAGAATCCAGCGCGGGCCGGCCATCCGCCTGCACGCATAGGAATAGTTGCCGGTGAAGCGCACCGGCGTGACCCGTTCGGCGCCGGTCATGCGGCGTTCGGCGCCCGGCACGATCGCGAGCGTGCTTGCCATGAACGCGTCGTGGCTCGCGCCTTGCCGGGTCCTGAGATAACCCGGCTTGCACACGCAGCCGACGCTGGTGATGCCGCCCGGCAGCGGGATGAACCACGCCCAGCCGTGCGCGAAGCGGTTCACGCTGATGATGTTGCCGCCGGGATCGTCGGGGTTGTAGGCGACGCCCTTGTAATGCGCGAACATCGCCGCGCTCTGGTGCCGGTCGCTGCGTTCGACCAGCTTCAGTTGCCTGCCGAGCAGGGTGTCGCGGCCGGAGGCATCGACCAGATAGCGCGCGCGCAGCGTCGATTTCGCGGTGCCCGCCTCGATGTGGGCGGTGACGCCGACTGCGTCGAATTCGGCGCGCTCGACCGTGGTGTGCTCGTGCGCCTCCACGCCGCTGGCACGGGCGTGTTCGAACAGCATCCGGTCCATGTCCGCGCGCTTGACCTGGAACGCGTAGGGCGGCGTGTCGCCGAGCGCGCGGTCGAAACGGAAGGTGTAGTAGCTGCCGTCGTCGCGCGGGAAATCGGCGCCGAGTTTGAGGCGGCCCAGTTCGCGCAGTTTTTCCAGCGCGCCGAGTTCCTCGAAGATCGGGATATTGGCGGGCAGCAGCGATTCACCGATGTGGAAGCGCGGGTGGCGGGATTTCTCCAGCATCGTGACGCGCCAGCCGCGCCTGGCGAGCAGGGTCGAAATGGTGGAGCCGCCCGGCCCGCCGCCGACCACCAGCACGTCGCAGTCGAAGCGGGGCGCGTTGTTTCCATCCATGCCTGGACCTCGTGATCCATTCAGAGTCGGCGGATCGCGCCGACTATCATATACACTCGCCCGCCGCTTCCAAGCCGACCCTGCGAATGCCTGACGCCGCAACCCATCGCCGCACCGACACGCCGCGACGCGTGCCGTGGCTGGCGCTGGTGTTGCCCGCGTGCGGCGTGCTGGCTTTGGCGGGAGGCTTGTCGCACCGGCACGCGTTGAGCCTCGCCGCCATCCTGCTGTTGTTGCTGGCGTGGCTGCCGTCGATCTGGCGGCGGCGCAGCGCGGCAGCCTTGCTGACGTGGATCGTGCTGGCGGCGTTGCTGCTGGTGCCGGCATGGCTGGGACACGTGCAGCTTGCCCTGATGGCATTGCCGGTGGTGTTCCTCGGCGGGCTGGCGTGGGTTTTCGCGCGCACGCTGCGGTATGGGCGCGAGCCCCTGATCACCCGCTTCGTGCGCATGGTCGAAGGCGATGCGCGCCTGGCCTTGCCGGGCGTGGCCGCATACACGCGCGGCGTCACGGTGTTCTGGGCCTGCCTGCTCGGCGCGATGGCGGTGCTGTCGCTCGCGATCGCGCTGTGGGCGCGGCCCGGCGGCTGGCTGGCGACGCTTGGCCTGCGCGCACCGTTCGCGTTGCCGGGTTCGCTGCTGGCGTGGTATCCGGAAGCCGGCTGCTGGGCGGTGTTGCTGGCAGCATTCGTGGGCGAGTACCTTTTCCGGCGCTGGCACCTGCGGGCGATCCCGCATCAGGATCCACGCCGCTTCGTGACCCAGATCGTGCGGCGCTGGCCGGCGTTGCTGCACGGGGGAGACGGTCCGGCTTGAACGCACAGCATCAAACCGCGCTGCGGATCGAAGCGTCGCATCCGGCGTTGGCCGGCCATTTTCCCGGCAACCCGGTGGTGCCCGGCGTGGTGCTGCTGGAGCGCGTGGCCGCGGCGCTCAAGTCATGGCGGGGCCTGGCTATCGGCAAGCTCGACGCCAAGTTCGTGCGCCCGCTGCTGCCTGGCGAAGACGCCATGATCGAATTGTGCGAGGACAACGGCGGAGTGCGCTTCAGCGTGGTCCACGCGGACGGCACGACGCTGGCGCGCGGCACGCTGGGGGCGCGTCCGTGAGCGGCCACTGGCTGGAACGTCCGGAAGCCGGCGGCTGGTTCGCGATCTGGCTGATCCGTTTCGTCGGGCTGCATTTCGGGCGCGGCTTCGCGCGCCTGTTCCTGTATCCGATCACGTTGTACTTCTATTTCCGGCGCGGTCCGGAGCGGCAGGCCGCGCGCGATTATTTCCGCCGCATCGACGGCAAGCCCGGCAACGCGTGGCGGGTGATGCACCTGATCCACGCGTTCGCGGCGACCATCCTCGACCGCGTGTTCCTGCTCGCGCGCGGCATCGACGGATTCCGCGTCAGCGTGCGCGGCGTGGATGAACTGCACCGCCACCTCGACCGCGGCAAGGGCGTGCTGCTGCTGGGCGCACACGTCGGAAGCTTCGAGGTGCTGCGCGCGCTGGCTGCGCGCAGGCCGGACTGCAAAGTCAAACTGGTGATGGACAGGAGCAAGACCCCGGCATTGACGCAACTGCTGGAAGCGTTGGCGCCGGAGCTGTCCGACAGCGTGATCGACACCGCGCGCGGCGGCACGGACATCGTGCTGGCGCTGTCCGAAGCGGCCCGCGAAGGCGCGATGATCACCTTGCTGGGCGATCGCGGGCGGCCGCACGAACTGATGCGCGACGCGCCGTTCCTCGGCGCCGACGCGCCGTTTCCGGCCGCGCCGTGGCTGATCGCCGCGCTGCTGCAGGTGCCGGTGGTGTTGTGCCTGGGCATGTATCGCGGCGGCAACTGTTACGACCTGGTGTTCGAAACGCTGGCCGAACAGGTGGAATTGCCGCGCACCGGCCGCAACGCGGCGCTGGATGCACACATCGCCCGTTACGCCGCGCGGCTGGAACATTACCTGCGCGAGGCGCCCTGCAACTGGTTCAACTTCTATGATTTCTGGCAACCGCAAACCATGGCCGCGACGCCGGTCGTGCCGCGCGAGGACCTGGAACATGCGCGCGTGGCTTAGCGTGGTTGCGATAGCCTTGGCGCTGCTGTCGGGCGCTGCGATCGCGGCGACGCCGATGCTGGCCGAATCGCTGCTGGCGAAAATGGCGAAGACGCCGCCCGCGTCCACACCATTCGTGCAGGTGAGTTACCGCGGCGTGCTGGACCGTCCGTTGATCGTGTCGGGCACGCTGCGCTGGCTGGGCGGCGACCGGATGGAGCGCGACATCGACAAGCCGTTCAAGGAAACCGCGAGGATCGGCGACGGCGAGGTTTCCGTGCAGCGCGGGTCGGGCGAAGTGCGCCGGATGCCGTTGTCGCGCGCTCCGCAGGCCGGCGCGATGCTGGCGGGATTCCGCGCGCTGCTGGGCGGCGATGTGTCGGCGTTGCAGCAGGACTTCGCATTGTCCGCCGATGGCGGCCAGGCGCACTGGGTGATTACGCTGACGCCGCGCGCCGATGCGTTGAAGCGGCAACTCGCGTCCATCGTGATCGACGGCCGCGATGCCGAGCCGCGTTGCCTGACGGTGCTCGACGCCAACGGCGACAGCAGCATCACGCTGGTCGGCGCTTTGGCCGAGCAGGGTTTGCAGAGCGCTGCGCCGCTGGAGTCGGCGCTGGCGGCGCGTTGCAGAAACGGCCAATGACGCGGGGTGCGCGCGTCGGCCTGTATCTGCTGTGGCTGGCGCTGATCGTCGCGGTGGGCTGGGGCGTCGCGCGGCACCTGAAGATCAGTTCCGACCTGCGCGACTTCGTGCCGCCTGCGCGCACCGCCGACCAGCAGTTGTTGCTCGACGAGATCGGCAAGGGGCCGGGATCGCGCCTGCTGCTGCTGGCGATTTCCGGGGCGCCGCCCGCGCGGCTGTCCGAGTTGTCGCAGGGACTGGACGCCGCGCTGGTGCACGATCCCGACTTCGCGCACGTGGCCAACGGCAGTGGAGACCTGGCCGAGCTGGCTGCGGATTTGCTGCCGTATCGCTACCTGCTGTCGCCCACGCTCGACACCCAGCGTTTCGATGCGGCGTACCTGCACGCGCAGTTGCAACAGCGCGTCGAGGATTTGAGTTCGCCGGCCGCGTCGATGCTGGAGCCGTGGCTGCGCCGCGATCCGACGCTGGAAACATTGAAGCTTGCGCAGCTGTGGGCACCGCCGCATCAACCGAAGCTGGTCGATGGCGTGTGGTTTTCCGACCAGGGCGAAGCCTTGCTGGTCGCGGAAACCAAGGCCGCGGGATTCGATCCGGGCGCGCAGGCCGCGGCCATCGCGTCGCTGCAAGAACATTTCGCGGCCTTGCCCGGTGCGACCAGCACCAGGCTCGTGGTCAGCGGCCCCGGCTGGTTCGGCGTCCAGGCCAGCCGCGACACCCGCGCCGAGGCCGACCGCTTCGGCGCGATCACCACGGTCGGTTTCGTGCTGATGCTGTTGCTGGCGTATCGCAGCGCAGTGCCGGTGCTGGTGACCGCGTTGCCGTTGTTGTCCGGTGCGGTGGTGGGCTTCGCGCTGCTGGCGCTGATCTTCGGCCATGCGCACGGCATCACGGTCGCGTTCGGCTTCACCTTGCTGGGCGTCGCGCAGGAATATCCGCTGCGTGTGTTCAGCCATCGGCGCGTCGGCGTCGCGACGTTGCAGTGCGTGCGCGAGTTGTGGCCGTTGCTGGCGACGGCGATCGTATCGGTGTGCATCGCCTACCTCGCGTTTTTCGCCTCGGGCGTGGCGGGCCTGCAGCAGCTCGCGGTATTCACGATCGGCGGCCTGGTCGTCGCAGGCATCTGCACGCGCTGGCTGCTGCCGCTGATCGTGCCGGCCGCAAAGCGCGACATGGCCGCGACACCCGGCCTCGCAACCGCATGGCATTTCCTCGCGCGGCTGCCGCGTCCGCGCTGGCTGCCGTGGCTGGTCGCCGTCGCTGGTGTCTGCGTGGTCGTGTTCGCGCCCGGCGCGTTCTGGCAGAACGATCTGTCGGCATTGACGCCGATCCCGCAGGCGGAGTTGCAGCGCGACGCGCGCCTGCGCGCCGCGCTGGGTGCGCCGGACGTGCGTTACCTGCTGGTGCTGCGCGCACCGACTTCGGAAGCCGTGCTCGATTTGTCGGAGCGTGCTGCGCCGCAGATGCATGCACTGATTGTGCAGCACGCACTGGATGGCTTCGAATTGCCCTCGCGTTATCTGCCCAGCATCGCCACGCAAAAGGCGCGCCAGGCAAAGTTGCCGGATGCCGCGGATTTGCAGTCCGCGTTGCAGCAGGCGATGCAGGGCCTGCCGTTCCGCGCCGGCGTGTTCGCGCCGTTCGTGGCCGATGTCGAAGCCGCGCGCAAACTGCCTCCGCTGACGCCTGAAAAGTTCGAACAGTCGCCGCTGGGCGCGCGGCTGGCATCGATGCTGGTGCAGCAGGGCGACGGTTGGGTGGGCCTGGGCACGCTGAGTGGCGTCAACGATCCCGCGGCGTTCGCCACGCTGACGCAATCGACCGGTGGCGCGGTGCACCTGCTGGATCTGAAAGCATCCACCGAGGCGCTGATCATCGCGTACCGCCATCGCATCCTCGTTGCGCTGGGCATCGCCGCGTTGCTGCTGTGCGCGGCGGTGACGCTGGCACTGCGCAGCCCGCGCCGCGCGTTGCACGTGTTGGGACCGATGACGCTGGCTACGCTGCTGGTGCTGGTAGTGCTGCGTGCGGCCGGAATTCCGTTGTCGCTGTTCCACTTGGTGTCGCTGACGCTGGCGGCGGGCCTCGGGCTGCATTACGCGCTGTTCTTCGAGCGCCGCACCGGCGACGGGCGCGAAGACCTGCGCACCCTGCACGCGACGCTGGTGTGCGTGGCCTCGGCGCTGCTGGTGTTCGGCGTGCTGGCGCTGTCCAGCGTGCCGGTGCTGCGCGCGATCGGACTCACCGTGGCGCTGGGCGTCGCGTTCCACTTCACGCTGTCGGTGCTGATGGCGCCGCATCAACTCAATCCCTCTCCCTCCGGGCAAAGCCGCCGTCCATGGCCCAAAACTCCGTGGTGGCGCGTAGCGCCGGGTGAGGGTTCGGGATCAAGTGAACGATCCGAATTCGCCGTACCCTCACCCCAACCCCTCTCCCGAGGGGAGAGGGGCTGAAAGAATGTTGCCGAAGTCCGACTGGGCGCACCTGATCCCGCACGCGGGCGCGATGTGCCTGCTGGACGAGGTGGTCGAGTGGGATGCCACGCGCCTGCACGCGCGCAGCGCAACGCACCAGCGGACGGACAACCCGTTGCGCGCGGATGGCATGTTGCACGCGGTGAACCTGTGCGAATACGCCGCGCAGGCGATGGCGGTGCACGGCGCGTTGCGCGAACGCGCAGCGGGCGGCGCGGCCCAGCCGGGATTCCTGGTGGCGCTGCGCGAGGTTGCATTGAACGTCGAGCGCATCGACGACCTGCCGGGCCGGCTGCAGGTCCACGTCGAATGCTTGATCGCGATGCCCGGCAGCCTGCAGTACGCATTTCGGATCGAACATCGCGGCAGCGTGCTGGCGACGGGGCGCGCGGCGGTGATGCACCAAACGGCCGGAGCCTGATGCGCAGGCTCTGGCCGCTTGGTACACCGGGGCGACGGCTCGGAATCGCGGCTGTTACGACAAGGTCGCGATGATCGCGTTGGCTGCGGACGTGAGGATGCTGGCCGTGTTCGCGCTGATCTTGCCGGTCTTCAGCATCACCTGTACCGCGTTGACGAACGCATTGAGCTGATTGACGGCCTGCTTGTTGAGTCCCGCCTGGATGGAGGCGAGCGCGTTGGTCAACTTGTCCGTGAGGCTCGCGATCTGGCCGGATGTCAAACCCAGACTCGGGTCGGACAGCTCGCTCATGAGGATGTAATCCGCGACATCGGAGGGATCGAGGCGCACGGCATGACCGACGAAGGCAACGCCGTTGAGCCAGCCGGTGGCGATGATCTGGCCGGAATCGTTGATGCCCTCGGCGCTGACCAACACCCAATTGCTGCCGGCCGGTAGCGCGTTGTTGAGGTCCTGCATCGTGCCGTTCGCATAGAGGAAGGCATGCGAGGCGCTGTCACCGGCCAATGTGGCGTCGCCGACGATCGCACCCGCGGAGTTGATGCCGGATGCCTCGCTCCAGTTGCCGCCCAGCGTACCCATGTCGGTCATGGGACCGCCGGCGATGCTGAAGAAGGCATGCGTGGCGTATGCGGAAATCGCAGGATCGTGGTTGTAGGTGGATCGGCCGACGATCCAGTCCGAGGCATTGATCGCCACCGCGGTGGCGTCGATCAGGTTGTTGGGCACGCCCGGGGTGATGCCGAGGACACCCAGATCCTGCAGACCCCCGTTGGGAGTCCAGTACATCGCGTGCTGCTGGGGCGAAGCGAAGTTGCTCGCCGCGGTGTAGCCGACCACATGGCCGGCGTCGTTGACCGCGAAACCATCGCTGTAACGGCAATTGCCGGGGATCGCCGTGCCCAGGTCGTCGCTGGGGTTGAGGGGGCTGTTGGCAGCGGTGAGGTAGGCATGGCTGCCGCCCACGAAGTAGCAGTAGGCCCCGCCATTGACCCAAGAGGCACCCGTGACCTGTCCGAGGTTGTTGATGCCGTTGGCGACGCTGTTGGGGAGACCAAAGAGGCTACCGAGATCCTGCAGGGTTCCGGTTGCGTCCAGCCGGTAGGGTTCCACCGTTCCGTTGGCGAGCGCGGCGATGCCCGCCACCTGTCCGCGATTGTTGATCGAATAGGCGGCGCTCCAGGTGCCGCCCAGCGTACCCACGTCGTCGGTGGCTGGATTGATGGGCTGGTTGGGTTTGGTACGGAAGCCGTGCTCCGCGCTGTCGCCGGAGAGATAGGCGTCCCCGACCACTTGCCCGGAGGCGTTGATGCCGTGCGGAAAGGCTTGGGAACCGCCGAGGGTGCCGAGATCGGTGACCACGTATTTACCGGCCTGGGCGGATCCCGCAGCGCACGCAATGGCTAGGCTCAGCAGCAGCGCAGCGGCGGTTGGATGATGACGGAAGAGGCTGTTCATGATGGTTCTCCCGAACGGTGTTGCGGGTATGGGTGGTTGAAGCGGGCCCATCCCATCACCTTGCGGGTGCGCGTGTCCTCACGGTCGTCTAACGGTTTTCTCACCCCTGACGAAAACGGCGTTTGGATGTCTTTTTTGATCGACGCGGACGTCAGGGCGCGCCCGTCAATCGCGGAGTAAGATCGCGCCGCCACAGACTCGAAGGCCCCACCAGAGGGGTTGCAGGGTGAGCACGACCGTCAGCCCGTCGCTGCTGTTTCGCTTCCGCTTCGGCACCGCGGAATTCGACGAGTCGCGCTTGGAACTCAAGGTCGCGGGCCGGGTCGTGGACATCGAACCCAAGCCGTTCGCGATCCTCGCGCTGCTGCTGCGGCATGCGGGCGAGGTGGTGACCAAGGACGAACTGCTGGAGCAGGTATGGGGCGGCAGGCCCACGGTCGAGAACGTCATCGCCAACGCCGTCACCAAGCTGCGCGGCGCGCTTGGCGAGGAAAACGCCGCGTGCATCGTGACCCAGCAGAAGGTGGGTTACCGCCTGGCCGCCCCGGTCGAGCGTAGCGCCGCCGGACGGCCGACGGTCAGCGAACTCGATCTGCAGGCCGGTGGCCCCGTGCCGGGGCATCCGCACTTCGTGCTGACGGAGCTGCTGGGCGGTTCGGATGCCAGCGAGGTCTGGCTTGCCCGGCAGGCGCGCACTCGCGACGTGCGCGTGTACAAGTTCGGCCGCAACGGTGCGTTCCTGGCGGCGCTCAAGCGCGAGGCCACGCTGGCCCGGGTGCTGCAGGCGAACACGGCCGAAGGACAGCGCTTCGCGCGGCTGCTGGACTGGAACTTTGAATCGCCGCCGTTCCATCTGGAATACGAATACGGCGGGGAGAACCTGGAGCGCTGGGCGTCCACCGGACATCTTGCTGCGCTTGGCACGGCGGAGCGCATCGGGTTGTTCCTCGGCATCGTCGATGCGGTGGCGGCCGCGCACGATGCCGGTGTGCTGCACCAGGACCTGAAACCCGCGAATGTGCTGGTGTCCACCGCGGAGGACGGAGGCTTGCGGGTGCGCCTGACGGACTTCGGCAGCAGCCGGCTGCTGGATCCCGATCGTCTCGCGCGCCTCGGAATCACGCGCCTCGGATTGACCACCACGGTGGAGCCGTCGTCGGATTCCGGAGGCACGCCCTTCTATCTCGCGCCGGAGTTGCTGACCGGCGCAGCGCCCAGCGTGCGCAGTGATGTCTATGCGCTCGGGGTCATGCTCTATCAGTTGCTGCACGGCGATTTCCGGCAACCGCTTACCGCCGGCTGGGAGGCGCAGGTCGCCGATCCGCTGCTGCGCAAGGACATTGCGCAGGCTGCCGCCGGCGATCCGGAACAACGCTTGCAGTCCGCCAGTGAACTTGCAGCGCGCCTGCGGCGACTGGACGAGCGACGCGCCTCCGCGGCGCAACTGGAGTCGCTGCACCGGCAGGCGCGTGAAGCCCATGCGCGGCTCGCGCGCACGCGCGCGCGGCGCCCGTGGGTCATCGCGACCGGCATCACGCTGGCGGCGGCTGCCGTCGTGAGCAGTGTGCTCGCGATCAACGCCACCCGTGCGCGGCGGCAGGCCGAGCGCGAGACGGGCATTGCCGCCGCCGTGAACTCGTTTCTCGCCGAGGACCTGCTCGCGCGCAGCAGTCCCTACCGCAGCGGCGTGCCCGACCCGAGCCTCGCCGGGGCGATGAAGGCGGCGTCGGCCAACATCGACGTGCGCTTCGCGGCCGAACCGGCGGTCGCGGCGCGCGTGCACCAGACCATGGCGCGCGCATTCGACGACCACAACGACTGGGATTCCGCCACGGCGCAATTCGCCAGCGCGGTCAGGCAGTGGCAGGCGGCCGAGGGCAGCGCTTCGCCGCAAGCCATCATCGCCAACTTGCAGCTTGCGCAGATGGAGGCGCGTTCCTACCGGGCGGGCAGCCTCGCGCGCGCGCGCAGCCTGTTGCGTGGGCAGGAGGCGTTGATCGCGCCATTGCGCCGGCTGCCGCCGGAACTGTTGGTCTGGCTGGCCTCGGCGCGCGGCATGGTCGCGCTGATCGGCGACGATCCGAAGCAGGCTGCACAACAGTTTCATCAGGCTTCGATGGGCGCTGCGGCATTGCCGGCGCTGTTCGATGCAGGGACGCGCCTCAATTTCAAGCAACGCGAAGCGTTCGCGCTGATTCGCCTTGGCGATGGCCGTGCCGCCGAGGCGCTGCAGCGCGAGCTGTTGCGCAGCTACGCAACGCTGCGCGGGCCGGACAGTCCCGAAGCCCTGCGCGTGCGGTTGAACCTGGTGCAGTCGCTGATGGTCCAGTATCGCTTTGCGGATGCGATCGCCGAGGCGACGGCGCTGTATCCGCGCATGCTCGCGACCTTCGGGCCGGACCACGAACTGACGCTGCAGCTGCTGACCACGCGCGCGCAGTGCTACGGCTCGCTCGAACAGTTCGACCATGCGATCCGCGACGGTCTCGAGGTCTATCGGCGCGCGGTGAAGACCAACGGGCCGAAATCCTTCTTCCCGATCGCGACGCTGACGGACGTCGCCACCGCCCAGTGCCGCGCGGGCCATGCGCGCGAGGGCTTGCAGAACGCCGAAAGCGCCTACGGTGACGCGCTGGCGGCGTTCGGCGCGCGCGCTGCGCTTACCGAAGGAGTTGCCTTCACGCGCGCGGCGTGTTTGATCGCGCTCGATCAGCCGCGCGCTGCGGGCCCCTTGCTGGACCAGATCGATCCCGCCAGCGTCGCCGCGCTCGCGGGTGATCCCCACTGGGGTGCGAACCTCGAGTTGGCGAAGGCGCAGGTTGCCCTCGCGCTGGGTGACCGGGCGGCGGCGCGCAGCCACGCCGGGCTCGCCGCGCAGGGCTTCGCGTATCCGGGTGCGGAAAGCTATCAGGTGCGCGCGCTGGCGACGCTGAAGTCGCAACTTACGGCCGATGGATCCGGTTCCGCCGCGCCGCAACAATAGGCGCTGGGGAACACGTCATCATCTGCGGGCCGGGACGACAAGCCCGCAAAGGACATTGGATAGTGAACGAGTCGATACGGCGCGTGCTGGTGACCGGCGGCAGCGGCGACATCGGCGGCGCGATCTGCGCCGCGCTGGCGCGCGACGGCTGGCGGGTGATCGTGCACGCGCACGCCAACCGCGAACGCGCCGAAGCGGTGGCGCAGCGGATCCGCGCAAGCGGCGGCGAGGCTGAAGTCGCCGTATTCGACGTGACGGATGCGACGGCGACACGCACCGCGCTGGACGGTCTGATGCAGACCGCGCCGATCCACGCACTGGTCCACAACGCCGGCATCCACGACGACGCGCCGCTGGCCGGAATGAACGAAGACCAGTGGCGGCGCGTGATCGACGTGTCGCTGCACGGGTTCTTCCACGTCGCGCAGCCGTTGCTGTTGCCGATGGCGCGCGCGCGCTTCGGGCGGGTGGTGGCGGTGTCGTCGGTGGCGGCGACGCTGGGCAACCGCGGACAGGCCAACTACGCCGCGGCGAAATCGGCGCTGCACGGCGCGGTGAAATCGCTGGCGCGCGAGATGGCGTCGCGCAACATCACCGTCAACGTGGTCGCGCCCGGCATCATCGAGGGCCGCTTGACGGAAACCCTGTTCACGCCGGAGCAGGTGAAGGCGATGATCCCCGCCGCACGCACCGGCACGCCTGCGGAAGTCGCGGGCGTGGTGGCGTTCCTGTGTTCGGATGCCGCGTCCTACGTCAACGGCCAGGTCATCGGCGTCAACGGCGGGATGGCCTGAAGCCCTGATTGACACCCGAGCACGGCGGGCGTATACAACCGCTGCGAAACTGTGAACTGCGTCACATTGTGCGATCCGTCATCCGGTGTCTTCCGACGATGCCGGGGCGGGGTCTTTCCGTCGCACCGTCGCGTCTTTTCTGCAGGCCGAGAGGGAGGGTTGGGCATGAATACCAACGTTTCGAGAGCCAGGCTTTGGATGAGTTTGCTGGTGGCCGGCGGCGGCGTGCTCTTTGCGTCCAGTGGTCATGCCGGTTCCGACGCGCAGCAGCCGCAGATGCCCCATTGCAGCAGCAGGATCGGCACGCTGGCGGTGCAGGAACCGCAGAACGGCAATCCGTGGTGGACGTCGATGAACCTCGAATCGCCGGCCGCGCTGATCAAGGTGTATGTCTCGCAGTCCGGATGCTTCACGCTGGTCGATCGCGGCAAGGGGTTGCAGGCCGCGGAGCAGGAGCGCGCGCTGGCCGGCGAGGGCGAGATGCGCGTGGGCTCGAACATCGGCAAGGGCCAGATGAAGGCGGCGGATTACGTGCTGGTGCCCGACATCGCCAACAGCAACGGCAACGCCCAGCGCACCAACATCGGCGGCATCCTCGGCGGACTGATCGGGCATGGCGCGGGCGCGGTGCTCGGCGGCGTCAGCCTTTCCAAGAAAACCGCCGACGTGGTGCTGACGCTCACCGACGTCCGTTCGACCGAACAGGTTGCGCTCGAACAGGGACACGCCGACAAGACCGACCTGGGCTGGGCCGGGGGCGGCGGTGCCGGATTCTGGGGCGGTTTTGCGGCGGGCGGCGCCAGCGGTTACGCCAATACCGAGATCGGCCAGGTGATCGCGATGGCCTATCTGGACGCGTACACCAAGATGGTCGGGGAACTGCAGAAGAACGCGCCCAACGCCAAGGCCGACAACGTGCAGCAGGCGGTGCGGCTGACCGAATCGACGAAGTTGTATTCGGATGCGAACCTGCATTCTTCGGTCGTGCGCAGCCTCAAGCCCGGCATGATGCTGTATCCCACCGGCGACAAGGTCGGGGTCTGGTGGAAGGTGTCGGACGAACTGGGCAACATCGGCTGGGTGGTGTCGAGCAAGCTGGAACTGGCGCACTGAAGAGTCTCTGATCAACAACCTATATCCCCGTCATTCCCGCGAAGGCGGGAATCCAGTGGCTTCGATGTAACTTGCAGAAATGCGCAAAGGCACTGGATAGACTCGCGCCATCCATGGCGCTCGCCCTACGGGCCGCCTTCGGCGTTCACGTTTGCTCCTGCAAACGCAGTCGGGTTCAGCCCTTCGGCTGCCCCGGAATGACGAGGTTGATCGTCGCGACCACCACGCGCTCAGCCTTGCGTTGGTGGAGGATCGCCCATCCGCGCCAACGGCGCCGGCGCGCCGGCACCGAGCCGGCCGTTGGGGTCGTACACGCAGGGCGGGCTGCTGTGCGAGGCGCGGTAGCTTTTCACGATGCTGCCGTAATGCGCGACCTGCCGGATCGTGTACCAGGTGATGCGGACCGTATCGCGCACCGAGCGGAAGTGGCTGTGGCGCGCGGTGTCGTCGTAGCGGCAGACGATCGGAACGGACACGATCGGCATTCCGAGGTCGCGCGAAGCGGCGATCAGGATCGCGGCCTCGAACACGAAATCCTGCGCGGGCAGATCAACCAGTTCGGCTGCCGCGCGCGGATACCAGCGCTGGCCGCTCTGGGTGTCGGCGACCGGCCGCCCGCAACCCCAGCTGATGCCCCAGTCCGCGAAGTCGTTGGCGCGGCGGCGGGCGTTCGGCTGGCGTTCGCGACCCAGCATGCGCGCGCCCACGATCAGCGCGCCGGGGAACCGGCGCGCGGCGTCGAGCAGGCGCGGAATGTCGGCCGGATCGTGCTGGCCGTCGCCGTCCATCGTCAGCACGCCGCTGGCGCCGCGTTGCAGCGCTTCGCGGAAACCCGCGCGCAGCGCCTCGCCCTTGCCGCGCCGCTCGCGGTGGCGGATCAGGGTCACCGGCAGCGCGGCCACGATCTCCGCGGTGCGGTCGCTGGAACCGTCGTCGACCACGATCACGTCGCGGCAGTGCGCGAGCACCGCCTGCAGCAGCGCGCCGATGGCGCGTTCCTCGTTGAGGCAGGGAATGACCACGCAGGGTCGTGCGGTGGCGTCGCTCAAGGCGTGATCTCCATGTCCAGTGTCAATCCCGATGACAGCGGCAAGCGCAGCGCGGCCGGGTGCGAACCCGCGACCGCCGCGAGCAACGCCAGCGCGTGCGCGTTGGCAGGATTGTCGCCGGCCACGGCCCGCAATGCCATCACCACGGGCAGCAGCGCGCCGGCGCCGCCGGCGCGCTGCGACCAGCGCAGGCGCGCGCCTCCGGTCGCCGTCGGCGACAGCACCAGCGCCACGCCGAACGCGAGCGAGGTGTGGGTCATTTCGGCGAGCGGTCCGGTGGAGGCGACATCGCAGCAGGCGAACAGCACCGGCGTGTCGTCCGCCGCGGCCAGCGCCAGGGCTTCCAGCAGCCCGGCCGCGAAGCTGCAGTGGTGCGCGGTCACCGCGCTGGACGCCGCCATGCAGCCGGTCGCGATGGTCCAGTAGCCCGCGGGCGCGTTCAACACCGAGTTGTGGAACTTGGTGGGCGACAACTCGAGCGGCGCGCGCGCGAGGGTTTCGCACACGTAGTCGGTGATCGCGAGTTCACCAAAGGCGGAGGCGAACACGCACGGCAACGCGGCGGGATCGCACCCGGCCATCGCGCAGGCCTGCGTCGCCACTTCCGCCGCGAGGCGCACGCCGTCCGGCGCGCGCCGGCGTTCCGCCGCAGGCAAGATGTTCGCGGCGGGCTTGGCGGGTGCGTCCACGGCGAGGCCGTGTTCGCCGCGCAGCGCGCCGCGCAGCGCGGGCCAGTCGGAGGCGCCCTGCGTCCACGCGCCGATGCCGGCGATGCGCAGCGTCGCGCTCACGCGGCGTCTCCGCGTCCGAACGCCAGGCAGGCGTTGTTGCCGCCGAAGCCGAACGAGTTGCTCAGCGCGACGTCGATGCGTTGCCGTGCGGGCTGCAACGCCAGCCAGGGCGCGGCTTCCGGCATCGGATCGTCGCAACCGAGGTTGGGCGGCACGATGCCGTGCTCGATCGCCAGCAGCGTGAACACCGCTTCCAGCGCGCCGGCTGCGCCGAGCGCGTGGCCGGTGAAACCCTTGGTGGAACTCGCGCGGGTGCGCTGCGGAAAACGCGGCAGCAACGTGGCTTCGACCTCGTCGTTCTTCACCGTCGCGGTGCCGTGCAGGTTGATGTAATCGACCTGGCCTGCATCGATGCCGGCGCGCGCCAGCGCGTCGTCCAGCGCCGCCTGCGCGCCGCGGCCTTCGGGGTGCGGCGTCGACATGTGGTGCGCGTCCGAGGATTCGCCGTAGCCGAGCAGGCGCGGTGCGCGCGGTGCGGCATCGGCGCGTTCCAGCAGCGCGAAGGCCGCGGCTTCGCCGATCGAGATGCCGTCGCGGCGCACATCGAACGGACGGCACGCTTGCCCGGATACCAGTTCCAGCGCGTTGAAGCCGAACAGCACGCTGTCGCACAAGGTGTCCACGCCGCCGACCAGCGCGGCATCGGCGAGCCCGAGCCGGATCAGGCGTTCGGCGGAAGCGAACACCTTCGCCGATGAGGAGCACGCGGTCGAAACGGTCAACGCGGGGCCGGTGATGCCGGCGGCGTCGGCGACGAACGCGGTGAGCGAGTGCGGGGTATGGATTTCCGGGCGCTGCAGATCGGCCGGGAAACGACCGTGATCGAGCCGCCGATACGCATCTTCGGTCGAACCGATGCTGGCGGTGGACGTGCCCAGCACCAGCGCCACGCGCGCGGCGCCGTGTTCCGCGACGGCGCGTGCGATGGCGTCCAGCAGGCTGTCCTGTTGCAGACCCAGCCAGGCGAGGCGGTTGTTGCGGCAATCCCAGCGCGCGAGCGTTGCGGGCAGCGTCGCGTCTTCCACGCCCGCGACTCGGCCGATGCGGCAGTCGAGATGCGCGCTCGAGAAATCATTGGCGCCGAGGCCGCCGCGGCCGGCGTCGAGCGCATCGATGTGCGCCGCCAGTCCGCGGCCGAGCGCGGAAGTGGCGCTGTATGCGGTGATGGCCAGCGGTTCGATGCGTGCGGGCATCGAGCGGGTTCCTTGAAGTCGGCTGCCCAGTATAAGCGTGCCGCAACGCGCGCCCGTCGTCGTTGCGGCGACTTGCGCGCGGTTAAACTTTCCGGCGTGGCGTGTCCGCCGCTTCCCGGAGCAGCCGATGCAGACGAACCTCGAACGCGTCGATGCCTTCCTGCGCGATCTGCAGGATCGCATCTGTGCCGCGCTGGAGCGGGCGGATGGGAACGCGCGCTTTGTCCAGGACGCATGGACGCGCCCCGCCGGGGGCGGTGGCCGCACGCGCGTGCTGAAAAACGGCGCGGTGTTCGAGCAGGGTGGGGTGAACTATTCGCGCGTGACGGGAGACCAGTTGCCGCCGTCCGCGACCGCGCACCGCCCGCAACTCGCGGGCCGGCAATGGACGGCGACCGGCGTGTCGCTGGTGATCCATCCGAACAATCCCTATGTGCCGACCTCGCACGCCAACGTGCGCTACTTCGAGGCCGACAAGGAAGGCGAGGAGCCCGTGTGGTGGTTCGGCGGCGGTTTCGACCTCACGCCGTACTATCCGTTCGACGAGGACTGCGTGCATTGGCACACGGTTACGCGCGACCTGTGCGCGCCGTTCGGCGACGAGGTATATCCGCGCTACAAGAAATGGTGCGACGAATATTTTTATCTCAAGCACCGCAACGAAACCCGCGGCATCGGCGGGCTGTTCTTCGATGACTTGAACGAAGGCGGCTTCGAGCGTTGCTTTGCATTCCTGCAAGCCGTCGGCAACGGTTACATCGATGCCTACCTGCCGATCGTCGAGCGCCGCAAGGACATGCCTTACGGCGAACGCGAGCGCGAGTTCCAGTTGTACCGCCGCGGACGCTATGTCGAATTCAACCTGGTGTACGACCGCGGCACCCTGTTCGGCCTGCAGAGTGGCGGTCGTGCCGAATCCATCCTGATGTCGCTGCCGCCGCGGGTGCGCTACGAATACGGCTACGCGCCGGAACCCGGCAGCGCCGAAGCACGGCTTGCGGAATACCTCAAGCCGCGCGAGTGGGTGTAACGGGGTCTCTTCGCAACTCCGCAAATGGCGTCATTCCGGACGCGGCGCAGCATGTAGCACGTAGCGCGCAGGTTGGGCTGAGCCACGGCGAAGCCCAACGTCATCGCAAGCAATCACGTTGGGCTTCCCCCGGATCAAGCCCGGGGTCAGCCCAACCTGCAGACTCCTACTTCTTCATTTCTTTTTCGCGCCGGGCGCGGAACTCGCTGTCCTTGTACCACTTCGGCCACTCGTTGCTGCCCGCGAGTTCGCGGCCGACTTCGTACAGCGCCTGCGTGTCTTCCGCCACGCCGCTGAAGTCCCACTTGGGATCGAAGTTGTCGTAGGGCGTGTGGTAGCGGTGGTCGGTGTAGTCGTCGAGCGCCTTGCGGCCTGCATCGACGCCGCCATTCACCATGTCGTCGCCGGTCTGGGTCATCAGCGCGGGCACGCCGGCCTTGGCGAAGCTGAAGTGGTCGGAACGGAAGTAGAAGCCGTTTTCCGGCGTCTGGTCGGGGATCGCGAAGCGGCCTTGCTGCTTCAGCGCGGCCTTCAGCATGTCTTCCAGTTGCGACTGGCCGCTGCCGATGATCTGGAGATTCTTCGTCGGACCGATCACGTCCATCGCGTCCATGTTGATGTCGGCGACGGTCTTGTCGGCCGGAAACACCGGATGCCTGGTGTAGTACAGCGAGCCGAGCAGATTGGATTCTTCCAGCGTGTCGGCGAGGAACAGCACGCTGCGCTTGGGCGCCGGGCTCTGCGCCTTGAACGCCCTGGCGATTTCCAGCAGCGCCGCGATGCCGGTGCCGTTGTCGATCGCGCCGTTGAAGATCTTGTCGCCCTTCAGGCTGTCGTTCTCGCCGAGATGATCCCAGTGCGCGGAAAACACCACGGCTTCGTCGGGATGTTCGCTGCCGCGGATCAGGCCGAGCACGTTGTCGGCGCTGCCGTGGGCGATCGTGCTGTCCAGCGTGATCGACGCGGTGGCCTTGAGGGCGACGGGCTTGAATCCACGATGGTCGGCCGTGGCCGCGAGCTGGTCGAAATCGAGCCCGGCTTTCGCGAACAGGCGCTGCGCCGCGTCGCGGGTCAGCCAGCCGGCGACCGGCAGACGCGGGCCGGGATCCTCGCTTTGCGGCAGCGCGAGCTGCGGCCCGCCCCAACTGTTCCTGACCACCGACCACGGATAGCCGGCCGCGGCGTTGCTGGTGTGCACGATCAGGCACATCGCGGCGCCCTGGCGCGCGGCCTCCTCGTACTTGTAGGTCCAGCGTCCGTAATAGGTCATGGCCTTGCCCTTGAACAGGGTCGGGTCGTTGTCGCCGAAGCCCGGATCGTTGACCAGCACGATCACCGTCTTGCCCTTGACGTCGAGGTTCTTGTAGTCGTTCCAGTTCCACTCGGGCGCATCGACGCCGTAACCGACGAACACGATGCCCGAATCCCTGATTGCAACGTGCGGCCTGGCCTGCAGCGTCATCGCGACCATGTCGGTGCCGAACTCGAACGCCTGCGTGCCGCCGCCTTCACCGACATCGAGCTTGACCTTCGCAGGGTCGACCAGCGCGGTCGAAACCGTGGGCACCTTCTGGAACCACGCGCCGTGGTTGCCCGGTTGCAGGCCGATCTGCTTGAACTGTTCGGCGATCCACGCCTTGGCGCGTTCGCCGCCGGGCGTGCCGGGCTTGCGACCGTCCATCGCGTCCGAGGAAATCGCCTGGTCGTAGGCGCGGAAGCCCTGCGCGGTGATCGCGCTCGAAAAGGGTTGCGAAGTAGCCGATGCATTTTCTGCGGGCGCGGCCTGCGCGGCGGTGGCCACGCAAAGACCGGCGGTGAGTGCGAACAAGACGGTGCGACGCATGACGAAACCCCTCTCGCGGACGAACGATCCGCAAGTGTACGCCCAGCGGCGCGGCGGCGCAGGCGGATGGCATGACGAGTGTCACGCGATTTTTCGTTACCACATGCACATGCGCGCGGCGCAAGGCATCGGGAGAATGGCAACCGCTGATCTTCCATCCATGCCATCGGTTCGTGGAAGCGTTGTGGGATCGGCGCGCGGCCGCCCGGCGAGGGCGGACGGCCGCGTGTCGATCCTCACACCGTGAACGCTTCCGGACGCGCGCCGAAGTTTCATCCCTCGCGATCGGCGCCGTCCTCTTTCCTGATCCGGGGTGATCATGCGTCGCGCGCTCGTTGTGCTTGCGGGGTTTGCACTGATGGTGTCGCTGGACACGGCACGCGCCGCGATCGATCCCGCTGTCGTTCTGAACGCGTATCGCGCCGCCAGCGGCGGCGACGCGTGGCACGGCAAGGCCGTCATGAAGACGTTGTTTACGCTGAGCGGCCAGGGAATGACCGGCGGTGGCACCTCGATGATCGACTTGCGCGAGGGCTGGTCGACCGACCGCTACACTTTGGGGCCAGCCGGCGGCGCGGAAGGCTTCGATGGCAAGGACACGTGGGAGCAGGGGCCGAATGGTGAGGTGAATCTCCAGAAGGGCGGCGACGCCCTGCAGTTGGCGCTGAACCAGACCTATCGAAATGCGAACCTGTGGTGGCGTCCCGGCTTCGGCGGCGCGGCGGTGAGGACGCTTGCCAGCCAAGCGTGCGGGCCCTCCACATGCACGGTGCTGGAGATCACACCCAAGGGTGGCCTGCCGTTCCAGGCGTGGTTCGATGAAAAATCACATCTGCTTGATCGCACCGTGCAGATCGTGGGCCCGGAAACCACGATAGTATCGTTCTCGGATTACCGCAGCATCGATGGCGTCCGGGTCCCTTACAAGACGGTGGTCGACAACGGACACGGCGCGCAGTACCGGCTCGAAACCGCCGTGACGTCGGTGTCATTCCTGCCCGGGCAACCGGTGGCGACTTACGCGCCACCTGCCTCGCATATCAAGGATGTCTCGATTGGCGATGGCGCGACCAGGACCACTTTCCCGTTCCGGCTGCTCAACAACCACATCTACGCCGACGCGTGGGTGAATGGACGCGGTCCGCTGCTTTGCATCGTTGACACTGGCGGTGAGAACGTCCTGATGCCGGCCACTGCCAAGGCGCTCGGCATCAGGACCGAAGGTGCGATGGCCGGCACCGGCGTGGGCAACCAGGCCGTCGATGTCGGGCTCGCGAAGGTGAAATCGATCAAGGCCGGCGATGCCGTCTTCAACAACCAGGTCGTGTATGTGGTGGATTTCATAGCGGCTGGCGTGGAGGGCGTGGACATCCAGGGCATGCTCGGCTTCACGGTGTTCAAGCGCTTTGTCACGCGCATCGATTACGGCAAGCATGAGATCACGCTGATCGAGCCCGGTCACTTCGACCCGAAGGATGCCGGCACACCGGTTCCGTTCGTGTTCAATGGCGACCTGCCGGAAGTCGAGGGCACGTTCGACGGCATTCCGGGCAAGTTCGACATCGACACAGGTTCGCGTTCGGCATTGACGCTGACGGGACCTTTCGCGAGGCAACACGCCTTGCGCGCCGCGAATCCGAAGGGCGTGGTCGCAGTGGACGGCTGGGGCGTGGGCGGACCCTCGCGGAGCTATGTCACGCGCGGCAGGGAACTGGCGATCGGGCCGGTGAAGATCCAGGGCGTGGTCACCGCACTGTCGCTGCAGGAGAAGGGATCGTTCGCCTCGCCGTCGTACCAGGGCAACATCGGTGGCGGCATCCTGAAACGGTTCGTGGTGACGTTCGATTACCCCAACCACATGATGTACCTGAAACCGCTGCCGGGCCCGGTGGTCGACGTCGATACCTACGACCGCTCGGGCATGTGGATCAACGCGGTGAAGGCCGGTATGCAGGTGATGGACGTGACCGCGCACGGTCCCGCCGAACAGGCGGGCATCGAGGCCGGTGACGTGATCACCGCAGTGGACGGCAAGCCTGCGGCATCGATTCCCGTCTACGAACTGCGCCGGATGCTGCGCGACGAGGCGCCGGGCACGCGGGTACGCTTCACGGTCCGCCGCGGCAAGGTCGAGCGCAGCGTGTCGGTGACGCTGCGCGACCAGATCTGACAGGCGGTTTCGCCAACATCACGGAACGGCGCCGGCCGGCGCGGGTGCGCGGGCGGACGCGGGCATCGCCTTCCCCGGCGGTGCACCCGGAAAGCGTTCGTGCCGCCGGATCATCCGGTGTGTTGACCGTCGTCAAATCGGGCGATGGAACGGCGTCGACAATCGTCGGTCGCGGGGTAGCGTCCCGTGGCCGGAAAGAGGTTGAATCATGCACGACATCACCGTGGTCGATCTTTCGCGTTGGCAGTTCGCGGCCACCGCGCTCTATCACTTCCTGTTCGTGCCGCTGACTCTGGGGCTGAGCTTCCTGCTGGCGGCGATGGAAACGGTGTACGTGAGCACCGGCAAGCCGATCTACCGGCAGATGGCGCAGTTCTGGGGCAAGTTGTTCATGATCAACTTCGCGCTCGGGGTGGCCACCGGACTCACGATGGAGTTCCAGTTCGGCACCAACTGGTCGTTCTATTCCAGTTTCGTCGGCGACATCTTCGGCGCGCCGCTGGCGATCGAAGGGCTGATGGCGTTCTTCATGGAATCGACCTTCGTCGGCCTGATGGTGTTCGGCTGGGAGCGCCTATCGCGTGGCCAGCATCTCGCGGTGACCTGGCTGGTGGCGCTGGGCTCCAACCTGTCGGCGTTGTGGATCCTGATCGCCAACAGCTTCATGCAGGATCCGCGCGGCGCGGCGTTCAATCCCGCCACGATGCGGATGGAGTTGAACTCGCTGCAGCAACTGATCTTCAACCCGGACGCGCAGTCGAAATTCGTGCACACCTCGATCGCGGGCTACGTCACCGCCGCGATCTTCGTGGCCGGCATCAGCGCGTACTACATGCTGAAGCGGCGCCACCTCGACCTCGCCAAGCGCTCGTTCCGGATGGCCGCGCTGTTCGGCGTGCTGTCCACCATCGGTGTGATCACGCTGGGCGACGCGCTGGGTTTCGTGGCGGCGCAGGCGCAGCCGACCAAGCTGGCGGCGATGGAAGGGCTGTGGAAGACCGAGCCCGGTCCGATGCCGTTCAACCTGATCGCGTTCCCGGACCAGTCGCTGCAACAGAACAAGGGCGCCGTGCAGGTGCCGTATCTGCTGTCGCTATTGGTGACGCACTCCGTCGACGGCAGCATGCCGGGCTTCGATACCCTGCAGCGGACCGCCGAACAGCGCGTCCGGAACGGCATTCCCGCGGTGCAGGCGCTGCAGGCCTTGTCGAAGGATCCGCATGACGCACAGGCGCTCGCGCAATTCGAGGCGCACCGGCAGGATCTCGGCTACGGCTTCCTCGCGCAACGCTATGCGCCCGACCTCGCCGAGCTGACGCCGCAGCAGGTGCAGCAGGCCGCGCGCGACAGCATCCCGCCGGTCGCCGCGGTGTTCTGGTCGTTCCGCTTCATGGTCGCGTTCGGCCTCGCGATGCTGGCGTTCTTCGTGCTGGGCGTGATCTACACCTTGCGCAACCGGGTGCAGGACAAGCGCTGGTTCCTCATTGCCGCGGTGTGGATGATCCCGATCCCGTTCCTCGCCAATGAAGTGGGCTGGCTGGTGGCCGAACTCGGGCGCCAGCCGTGGACCGTGTTCGGCGTGCTGCCGACCTGGATGAGCGCGTCCACGCACAGTGTCGGCTACATGGTGTTCTCGCTGGCCGGCTTCGTGCTGCTGTACACGGTGTTCATCGTGATCGAGATGGCGCTGATGGTGCGCGCGATCCGGCAGGGGCCGCCGGATTCCGCCGCCGCGTTGCCCCGCGCCGTTCTGGTGGAGGGTTGAGCCATGGAACTCTATGCAATCCTGCAGATCGTGTGGTGGCTGCTGCTCGGCGTGCTGCTGGTCGGGCTGGCGGTGATGGTGGGCATGGACATGGGCGTGGGCACGATCCTGCGCTGGGTCGGGCGCAACGACGTGGAGCGTCGCGTCGCGCTCAACATCATCGGCCCGCACTGGGACGGTAACCAGGTGTGGTTCATCCTCGGCGGCGGCGCGGTGTTCGCCGCGTTCCCGCTGATCTACGCGACCGCGTTCTCCGGCTTCTACGTGGTGATGCTGCTGTTGCTGTGGGCGATGATCGTGCGGCCGCTCGGTTTCGAATACCGCGGCAAGATCGCGGACGCGGCCTGGCGCAACGCATGGGACTGGAGCCTGTTCGTGAGCGGCGCGGTGCCGATGATCGTGTTCGGCGCGGCGATCGGAAACCTTTTCCACGGCGTGCCGTTCCATTTCGAATGGAACCTGACCTCGGTCTATACCGGCAGCTTCCTCGCGCTGCTGAACCCGTTCGCGATCCTGTGCGGGGTGCTGTCGCTGGCGCTGTCGGTGATGATGGGCGCGTTGACCATCATGAACGGCGCCGAGGGCGCGATGCGGAGCCGAGCGCTGGGACTGGCGTGCGGCGGCGCGATCGTCGCGTTCGTGCTGTTCGCGATCGGCGGCCTGTGGGTGAATGCGCTCGACGGTTACCAGCTCGCCGCGCAGCCCGGCGCGGGCGTGCCGCAGACGCCGCTGCAGCAAACCGTGACCATCGCGCACGGCGCATGGATGGCCAACTTTACCGCGCATCCCGTGCTGTGGCTGGTGCCGGCCGCCGGCTTCCTGGGCATGCTCGGTGCGCTGCTCGCCGCGCTCACGGGGCGCTCGTACGTGGGCTGGTGGCTGGGCGCGCTGGCGTGGCTGGGCGTGATCGGCAGCGCCGGCGTCGCGCTGTTTCCGTTCCTGCTGCCGTCCAGCAGCGATCCCTCGATGAGCCTGACGCTGTGGAACGCGAGTTCCAGCAGGCTGACGCTGGCATGGATGCTTGGGTTCACGGTGGTGTTCGTGCCGCTGGTCATCTGGTACACGGGCTGGGCGTTCTGGGTGATGCGCGGCAAGGTCACGCCGGAAAGCATCGAACACGACGAACACGCTTACTGAGGCACGCACGATGAAAACCTTCCTCTGGTTCCTGCTGTTCCTGCTGCTCGCGTTCGTGGTGATCGTGCTGGCGGTGATGCTGGGCGATCTCGGTGCGTGGTACTTCGCGTGGCTGATCGGCACCGTGATGATCGTGCTGGTTGCGGCGACGGGCGCCGCCCTGCTGGATGCGCAGGAAGAGCACGCCGCCGCCGCTGCGGAAGTGCGCCGGGATCGCTCCACCCATGGAGCCGCCTGAAGGCGCGGCGACGAACGCATCGGTGAAGCCGCTTCCGGAATCGCGCCGTTCCGGAGCGCTCGACTGGCTTCGCCGCGAAGCGCGGTGCATGCGCGGAGCGTTGACGCGCTCAGCCGTCGCGACCGCGCTGCAGGCGCTGGCGATCGTCGCGCAGGCGTGGCTGCTGGCGGGCATCCTCGACGCCGCGTTGTTCCGGCACGCGCCGCTCGCGGCGTTGTGGCGGCAGTGGCTTGGCCTGCTGCTGGTCGCGCCGCTGCGCGCGTGGCTGGGCGCGTATGCGCGCCGCAGCGCCTTCGATGCTAGCCTCGACCTCGCGTCGCGCCTGCGCCGCGAACTGCTCGCGCGCGTGCAGGCACTCGGTCCGCTGGGCTTGCGTGCGTTCGCCAGCGGCGACGTGATCACGCGCCTCGTGGACGGCATCGATGCGCTGCTGCCGTACTTCGCGCGCTACCTGCCGCAAGTCGCAACGGCCGCGCTGGTGCCGCTGCTGCTCGCCGCGTTCGTCCTGCCCGCCGACTGGATTTCGGGCCTGGTGCTGCTCGCGACCGCGCCGCTGATTCCGGTGTTCATGGTGCTGGTCGGCGGCGCGGCGGAACGCGCCAGCCGCGAGCGCTTCGCGCAACTCACGCGGCTGGGCGCCGCGTTCATGGATGCGCTGGGCGGCCTGGTCACGCTGCGCCAGCTTGGCGCGGCGGAGCGCGTCGCCGGCCGGCTGGAGCGCGACGGCGAGCAGTACCGCACGCTCACGCTGCGCGTGCTGCGGGTGGCGTTCCTGTCCGCGCTGGTGCTGGAGTTCTTCGCCACGGTCAGCATCGCGATCGTCGCGGTGCTGATCGGTTTTCGTTTGATGTGGCACGAGCTTGCGTTCCGGCAAGGCCTGTTCGTCCTGCTGCTGGCGCCCGAGTTCTACCTGCCGCTGCGCGCGCTCGGCGCGCTGCGGCACGCGCGCATGGACGCGTTGGCGGCAGCGGGGCAACTGGCCACGCTGGACCACGCAGCGCCCGCTGCGCCGCCGGTTGACGGACGGCAGACGCCGCCACGTGCGACGCCCGCGATCCGGTTTGACTCGGTCCGTTTCATGCACGCCGGGCGCGACGCCGGCTTGCGCGACTGCTCATTCGAACTCGAACCGAACCGCGTGACCGCACTGGTCGGCGCCAGCGGCGCCGGCAAGAGCACGCTGCTGGATTTGTTGCTCGGATTCGCCCAGCCGGAATCCGGACGCATCACCGTGGACGGCGTCGATCTTGCGGACATCGATCCTGCGCAATGGCGCGAACGGATCGCATGGGTGCCGCAGCGGCCGCACGTGTTCGAGGGCAGCGTGCGCGACAACCTGTTGCTGGCGCAGCCGTTCGCGGACGCAGCCGCACTCGCGCGCGCCGCCGCGGCCAGCGGACTGGAAGCCGTGCTCGCGCGGTTGCCGCAGGGTTGGGATACGCAGCTGGGCGAACACGGCCTCGGACTGTCGGGCGGCGAACTGCAACGCCTCGCACTGGCGCGCGCGCTGCTGCGCGGGCACGCGACCGTATTGTTGCTGGACGAGCCGAGCGCGCACCTGGATGCCGACAGCGCAGCCGCGATCGACGCCGTGATCCGCGCGCAGGCGGCGACGCGCACGGTGCTGCTGATCGCGCATCGGCTGGAAGCCGCGCGCGGCGCGGACCACGTGGTGGTCCTGCGTGATGGCCGCGTGGCCGAGCAGGGCAGCCCGCTCGAACTCGAAGCGACGCGAGGCGCGTACGCGGCGCTGTTGCAGGCGGAGGCATCGTGAACGCGCGGCCGCCCGTGGAAGTGCGCCGGCTGCTCGCGCTCCTGCGGCCGTGGCGCGGCTGGATGTTCGGCGGCGCGCTGCTGGCCCTGCTCGCCGCGCTGTCGGCAATCGGCCTGATGGCGGTTTCCGGCTGGTTCATCGCGGCAATGGCGCTGGCGGGCGTCGGCGGCGCGGCGATCAACTACTACACGCCGGCTGCGGCGATCCGCGGTTTCGCGATCGCCCGCACCGGCGGCCGTTACGGCGAGCGCCTGCTGACGCACGACGCGACCCTGCGTGCACTGTCGGGATTGCGCGCATGGTTGTTCCGCGCGCTGATCCCGCTGGCGCCCGCGCGCCTGTCGGCGCTGCGCAGCGCGGAACTGTTCGCGCGCCTGCGCGCCGACGTGGATGCGCTGGAACATTTTTATCTGTCCGTGCAGGTGCCGGCGGGCGTGGCCGTGTTCGGACTCGTCGTGGTGTTGCTGCTGGCCGCGTTCACGTTGCCGTCCGCCGCGCTGGTGTTGCTGGTGGCGGCGACCCTCGCCGGATTCGTGGTGCCGGAATGGGTGCGCCGCCGCGCGGCGGACGATGCCGCAGCAGCGGTGCGCGAATCGGCGGACTTGCGCGGCCTGTTGCTGGATGCGCTGCACGGCCACGCCGAACTGCTGGCGTGGGGCGGCGTCGAAACACACGCCGCGCGCATCGCCGAACTGGATGCACGGCTCGCCGCGCGGCGGCGCCGGATCGAACACTTGAATACGCGCGGCAGCGCGGCGGTGGGGCTGATCGCGCAGTGCGCGCTGCCGGCGCTGCTGGTGTTCGGACTTGCGGCCGTGCACCACGGCATGCTGGCGCCACCGTTGCTGGTGATGCTGGCGCTGCTGGCCATGGCGGCGTTCGAACTGGTCGCGCCGTTGCCCGAGGCGCTGGCGCAATGGCAGGCGACGCTGGCCTCCGCGAAACGCGTATTCGAACTGGTGGACATGCCGCCCGCGATCGTGGAGCCGGCCCGCTCTGCTTCGATCGATGCAGCGCCTGCCATCCGTTTCGAACGCGTGCGGATGCGCTACGCGGACGACACGCCGTGGGCGCTGGACGGCATCGATCTGGAACTCGCGCCCGGCGCGCGCCTCGCGATCGTCGGCGACTCCGGTGCGGGCAAGAGCAGCCTCGCGAACGTGCTGCAGAAGTTCCATCCCATCCAGGGCGGACAGGTGTGGTTCGGTGGCCAGCCGCTGGACGCGCTGCGCGGCGACGACGTGCGCCGCAAGCTCGCGGTCATCGCGCAGCACACCACGCTGTTCAACCTGTCGTTGCGCGACAACCTGCTGCTGGCCGCGCCCGCCGCGACGCCGGCGCAGGTCGAACGCGCGCTGCACGCGGCGCAGCTCGACGATTTCGTGCGCGCGTTGCCGCAGGGACTCGACACCCAGCTCGGCGAGGGTGGAAGCCTGGTGTCGGGCGGCGAGGCACGGCGCATCACGATCGCGCGTGCGCTGCTGCAGGACGCGCCGGTGCTGCTGCTCGACGAGCCGACCGAGGGGCTGGATGCGGCAACCGCGGCGCAGTTGTATCGCGCGCTCGCCGCCGTAACGCGCAGCCGCAGCGTGCTGCTGATCACGCACCGCCTGGGCGGACTCGCGACGCTGGTCGATCACGTCGCGGTGATGCGCGCGGGACGCATCCTCGGGTGCATGGACACGGCGACGTACCTGGCTGCCGGCGGCGCGGCGTGACGCTTGCATTGGCGCGGCCGACGCCACATGCTGCCCGGATGTCGAAGTACTCCCATCGCGCACGCCGCACGTCCGCTTGCGTCCTGACGCTGGCCTGCGTGCTCGCGGCGCCGCTGGCCGCGACGGCCTCCGGCCGCACCTGGATCAATCCGCTCGATCTCGACTACCGCTACAACTACGAGCAGATGAATGAGGGCATCTCGTACCGCACTGGCGCGGATCCCGCGATCGTGCGCTACCAGGGCGCCTACTACCTGTTCCTGACCCTGGCCGACGGCTACTGGCGTTCGACCGATCTGGTGCACTGGTCTTTCGTGAAACCCGACAAGTGGCCCTTCGACGGGCCGGTCGCGCCGGCCACGCTGGTCGCCGACGGCAAGTTGTTCCTGATGGAGTCCGCGATGGGTCCGCGGCCGCTGCTCTATTCCACCGATCCGGCGCATGGACGCTGGGATTTCTGGACGCGCTGGCTGCCGCCCGTTCCGGGCGCGATCGCGGAAGGCCACGAACTGCAGATGAAACCCGGTGACCTGCCGCCGGGACCGTGGGATCCGGGCCTGTTCCGCGACGACGACGGGAAGATCTATCTGTACTGGGACTCGTCCAACATATTTCCGATCTACGGCGCGCAACTCGACTTCGCGTTCGACCAACAGGCCGAAGGCGAAGGCAAGCGCGTAAGGTTCGTCACGCAGCCGCAGGCGCTGCTGCGCGCCGATCCCGCGCTGCACGGCTGGGAACGCTTCGGCCAGGACCACGGCGATGCGAGCATCGCGCCGTTCATCGAAGGCGCGTGGATGAACAAGCACAACGGCCGCTATTACCTGCAGTACGCCGCGCCGGGCACCGAATACAACGTGTACGCCACCGGCGTCTACGTCGGCAAGGGGCCGCTCGGCCCGTTCACCTACGCGCCGTACAACCCGGTCGGCTACAAGCCCGGTGGTTTCGTGGTCGGCGCGGGCCACGGGTCCACTTTCGAAGATGCGTACGGCAACTGGTGGAACAGCGGCACGATGTGGGTCGGCGTCAACTGGAGGTTCGAGCGGCGCGTGGACATGTTCCCCGCCGGCTTCGACGAGGACGGCCAGATGTGGGTCGATACGCGCTTCGGCGATTTCCCGCAGCGCATGCCGGACCACAAGCTCAAGCCCGGCGAAAGCACCTTCACCGGCTGGATGCTGCTGTCGTACCGCAAGGCCGCGACGGCATCCTCGCAGTTGCCGGGCTATCCGCCCGCGAACGTGGCCGACGAGAATCCGCGCACCTTCTGGGTCGCGGCCAACGCCAATCCCGGCCAGACCCTGACGCTCGACCTCGGCGGTCCGCGCACGGTGCGCGCGGTGCAGGTCAACTACGCCGACTACAAGTCCGGCCGCTACGGCGACGCGCCGGACATCGTCACGCAATTCCGCCTCGAAGGGTCGCTCGACGGCAGACGCTGGACCACGCTCGCCGATCTTTCGCATTCGACGCAGGACCACGCCGACGCCTACGTCGAACTCGAACGGCCCGCGCGCGTGCGCTACGTGCGCTACGTGCACGTGCACGTCGGCGCGCAGCACCTGGCGATCGCCGACCTGCGCGTATTCGGCAACGCCGACGGGCCGCCGCCGGCCGCGCCGGAACTGGTGTCCGCCACCCGTCTGCCCGATGCGCGCGACGCCGTGATCGTGTGGAAGCCGGTGCCCGGCGCGGTGGGCTACAACGTACGCTGGGGCATTGCGCCCGATCGCCTGTACGAGACCTACCAGCGCTTCGCCGATCAGTCGACAAAGTTGAAACTCACCGCCCTCAACAAGGGCGTGCGCTACTTCGTCGCGGTCGAAGCCTTCGACGAGCGCGGCGTGTCGAAACTTTCGCGCACGCTGGTGCTGGAGCCCTGATTCGCCGCGGGCGAATCAGGGACCAGCCACCATCACACCGTGACCGGGTTCGGCTTGTCCGGGTCGAGGGCCCAGACCTTGATCGCGCGTTCGATGTCCTGCGCGTTCATCACGCCGTCGTCGGCCAGCGCGGCGATCGCCGCGTGTGCGATCCAGCGGTCGTTGACCTCGAAGAAGTTGAGCAGGTTCGCGCGGCTGTCGCTGCGCCCGAAACCGTCGGTGCCGAGTACGGTGTAGCGCCGGCCGTGCGGGATGAACGCGCGGATCTGGTCGGCCACGCCGCGCACGTAATCGGTGGCGGCGACGACCGGGCCGTCGTGCCGGGCAAGGCATTCGGCGACGTGCGGCGTGCGCTGGTCCTGCTTGGCCGGGTGCAGGCGGTTCCAGCGTTCGCAGTCGAAGCCGTCGCGCGACAGTTCGGTGAAGCTGGGGCACGACCACACGTCGGCCTTGACGCCGAATTCGTGGTCGAGCAGCTCGGCGGCCTTCAGCGCTTCCAGCAGCACCACGCCGCTGGCCAGCAACTGCACGCGCGGCACTTTGCTCTTGCCTTTGCTCTGCCCCGAGTCACGCAACAAATACATTCCCTTGATGATGCCTTCCTCGCAGCCCGCGGGCATGTCCGGGTGCACGTAGTTCTCGTTCATCAGGGTGACGTAGTAGAAGATGTCCTCCTGCTCGTGCAGCATCCGGCGGATGCCGTCCTGCAGGATCACTGCGACTTCGTACGAGAAGGTCGGATCGTAGGCCCTGCAGTTCGGCACCGTGCCGGCGACAAGGAGGGAATCGCCGTCGGCGTGCTGCAGGCCCTCGCCGGCGAAGCTGCGCCCGGCGGTGGCGCCCAGCAGGAAGCCGCGCGTGCGCTGGTCGCCGGCGGCGAGGATCAGGTCGCCGATGCGGCGGAAGCCGAAGAACGAATAGAAGATGTAGAACGGCAGCATCGGCCGGTCGGAGATCGAGTAGCTGGTGCCCGCGGCGATCCACGCGGACACGCCGCCGGCCTCAGAGATGCCCTCCTGCAGCACCTGGCCGTCTTCGGCCTCGCGGTAGTACAGCAGCTGGTCGGCGTCCTGCGGACGGTATTTCTGGCCACCCGGCGCGTAGATCGCGATGCTGCGGAACATGCTTTCCATGCCGAAGGTGCGCGCCTCGTCCACCACGATCGGCACCACGTACGGCGCGAGTTGCTTGTCGCGCAGCAGCAGGTTCATGCCGCGCACCATCGCCATGGTGGAGCTGATCTCGCGGTCGCCGGTGCCCTTGGTGATCTGCTCGAATTCGGAGATCGGGGGCGCAGGCAGGGTCTTGCTGGATTTCTCGCGCCGATGCGGCAGGAAGCCGCCGAGCTCGCGCCGGCGTTCCAGCATGTACTTCACTTCCGGCGAATCCTTGCCGGGGTGGTAGTACGGCACCGATTCCAGTTCCTCGCCTTCGAGTTGCTTGTCGTCGATCGGAATCTGGAAGCGGTCGCGGAACATCCTGATCGCGTCGTGGTGCATCTTCTTGGCCTGGTGCGCGATGTTCATCGATTCGCCGGCCGCGCCCATGCCGTAGCCCTTGACCGTCTTGGCGAGGATTACCGTCGGCATGCCTTCGGTGTGCACCGCCGCGTGGTAGGCCGCGTACACCTTGTGCGGATCGTGGCCGCCGCGGTTGAGCCGCCAGATGTCATCGTCGGACAGGTTGGCCACCATCGCCGCGGTTTCGGGATACTTGCCGAAGAAATGCTCGCGCGTGTACGCGCCGCCGAAGGCCTTGCAGGCCTGGTATTCGCCATCCACGGTTTCCATCATCAGCTTGCGCAAGATCCCGTCCTTGTCGCGCGCCAGCAGCGGGTCCCAGTACGAGCCCCAGATCAACTTGATGACGTTCCAGCCGGCGCCGCGGAACACGCCTTCGAGTTCCTGGATGATCTTGCCGTTGCCGCGCACCGGACCGTCGAGGCGCTGCAGGTTGCAGTTGATCACGAAGATCAGGTTGTCCAGCTTCTCGCGCCCGGCCACCGCAATCGCGCCCAGCGACTCGGGTTCGTCAACCTCTCCATCGCCGAGGAAGCACCACACCTTGCGGTCGCTCTTCGGCACCATGCCGCGCGCTTCGAGGTATTTCATGAACTGCGCCTGGTAGATCGCCTGGATCGGCCCTAGGCCCATCGACACCGTCGGCACCTGCCAGTAATCCGGCATCAGCCACGGATGCGGATAGGAAGGCAACCCCTTGACGCCCGGCAGGGTTTCGATGCGCAGGTGGTCGAGGTCGTCGGCGCTGAGGCGGCCTTCGAGGAACGAGCGCGCATAGATGCCCGGACTGGCGTGGCCCTGGTAGCAGATCAGGTCGCCGGGATGTTCCTCCGACGCCGCGCGCCAGAAGTGGTTGAAGCCGACGTCGTACAGCGTCGCCGACGAACCGAAGCTCGCGATGTGGCCGCCGAGCTTGCCGGGCTTGCGGTTGGCGCGCACCACCATCGCCATCGCGTTCCAGCGGATGATCGAGCGGATGCGCCATTCCAGCGCCGCGTCGCCGGGCGACTTGGCTTCCATCTGCGGCGGGATGGTGTTGACGTATTCGGTGGTGGGCGAGAACGGCAGGTGGCCGCCGGCGCGGCGGGTTTCGTCCACCAGTTTCTCGAGGAGCTGGTGCGCGCGGTCGGTGCCTTCGGCGTTGATCACCGCCTCGATCGATTCGATCCACTCGCGGGTTTCGCGCGGATCGGGATCCTGTTCCAGGAATTCCTGCGGGATGGCGTTCATCGTTTGCTCCTGTGCGCCTTCGCGTGCGCCGTTTTCTTGACTGTCTTGGATGCCGGGGCGTGCTTGCCGGCCGCCTCGCGCCGCGCCTTGCGCTTCGCCAGTTCGCGGCCGGCCCTGACGTGTTCTTTCCTGCGTTCGCGCGCGGCGCGGATCTGCGCCTCCACGCAGGCGATCGCGCTCATGTTCACCACCCGCCGCACCGTCGCCTGCGGGGTCAGCACGTGCGCGGGCTTGGCCGCGCCCATCAGGATCGGGCCGATCACCACGCCGTCGGACATCGAACGCGTGATGTTGAAGGTGGCGTTGGCGGCGGCAAGGTTGGGCAGCACGAACACGTTGGCGCGGCCGGTCAGCCGTGAATTGGGGAACACCCGCGCGCGCAGTTCGGGATCCAGCGCTACGTCGGCCTGCATCTCGCCTTCGACCTCGAGTTCGGGCGCGCGTTCGCGCAGGATGCGCAGCACTTCCTGCATCTTCAGGGTGGTCGCGGTGACCCGGCTGCCGAAGTTGGAGCCCGCGACCAGCGCCACGCGCGGCTCGATGCCCAGCAGCTTCAGCCGCAGCGTGGCCTGCAGTGTGGCCTCGGCGATCTGCCCGGCGTCGGGATCGTGCTGCATGTGGGTGTCGAGGAAGAACGTGAGGCCCTTGTCGTTGGCCACCGCCGCCATCGAGGACAGCGCAGTGACGTCGCGGTCGAGGCCGATGATGTCGCGGATGTAGGTGGCCTTGCGCTGGTAACGGCCGACCACGCCGCAGATCAGCGCGTCGGCTTCGCCGCGCGCGACCATCAGCGCCGCGATTGCGGTCGGGCGCGAGCGCACCACCGATTTCGCCGACGCCGGCGTCACGCCACGCCGCTGCATCAGGTCGTAGTAATGCTGCCAGTAGGCGTCGAAGCGTGGATCGGAGTGGAGGTTGCAGAGTTCGAAATCGCGGCCTTCCTGCATGCGCAGGCCGATGCGTTCGATCCGGCGCTGGATCACCTCGGGGCGGCCGATCAGGATCGGCTTGACCAGTCCTTCGTCGATCACTGTCTGCACTGCGCGCAGCACGGTTTCTTCCTCGCCCTCGGCGTAGACCACACGCATCGGGTGTGCGCGCGCTCGCTCGAACACCGGCTTCATCGCGAGCCCGGTGCGGAACACGAACTGGCTGAGCTTTTCGGTGTAGATGCGCAGGTCCGCGATCGGACGCGTGGCGACGCCGGAATCCATCGCGGCCATCGCGACCGCCGGCGCCACCTGCACCAGCAGGCGCGGGTCGAACGGCCGCGGGATCAGGTACTCCGCGCCGAAGTGCGGAACCTGGCCGCCGTAGGCGCGCTGCGCGACGTCGGAGGCTTCGCGCCGCGCGAGCTGCGCGATCGCGTGCACGCAGGCAACCTTCATGTCCTCGTTGATGACGGTGGCGCCGACATCCAGCGCGCCGCGGAAGATGTAGGGAAAGCACAGCGCGTTGTTGACCTGGTTGGGGTAGTCCGAGCGGCCGGTCGCGATCACCGCGTCGGGTTTCGCGGCGCGCGCTTCCTCGGGCGTGATTTCAGGCGTCGGGTTGGCGAGCGCCAGGATCACCGGCCGGTCAGCCATGGTCGCAACCATCTCGCGCTTCAGCACGCCGCCTGCCGACACGCCGAGGAACACGTCGGCGCCTTTGACGATGTCGGCCAGCGTGCGCGCCTTGGTCTTGCGCGCGTAACGTTCAAGGCTGGGATCGAGGCCGGGCCGGCCTTCGTACAGCACGCCATCCTTGTCGCTGACCAGGATGTTTTCGCGCTTGACGCCAAGCCGTACCAGCATGTCGAGGCAGGCGATGCCCGCCGCGCCCGCGCCGGACGCGGCGACCTTCACGTCGCCGATCTTCTTGCCGACCACGATCAGCGCGTTGGTCAGCGCCGCGCCGACGATGATCGCGGTGCCGTGCTGGTCGTCGTGGAACACCGGGATGTTCATGCGCTCGCGCAATTTGCGCTCGACGTAAAAGCACTCCGGCGCCTTGATGTCCTCGAGGTTGATGCCGCCGAAAGTCGGTTCCAGCGAGGCGACGATCTCGACCAGCTTGTCCGGATCGCGCTCGTCGATCTCGATGTCGAACACGTCGATGCCGGCGAACTTGCGGAACAGCACGCCCTTGCCTTCCATCACGGGCTTGCCCGCGAGCGGACCGATGCTGCCGAGGCCCAGCACCGCGGTGCCGTTGGTGATCACGCCGACCAGGTTCCCGCGCGCGGTCAGCGCATGCGCTTCGGTGGGGTCGTCCACGATCGCCTCGCAGGCCGCGGCCACGCCGGGCGAGTAGGCGAGCGACAGGTCACGCGCGGTCAGCAGCGACTTGGTGGGGGTGATGCGGATTTTCCCGGCGGGCGCGTGCCTGTGGTACTCCAGTGCCGCTTGTTTGAGTTCTTCGGGGAGGCTGGCCATGGCGCGCGCGCGGGTGATCGGACCTTGCATCCTACCACTTCGCCCCGCGCGGTTTCGCGGCTTCGCGGTGCCCTACGGGGCGCTCTGCATCGCGCGGAAACCGGGTAAAGTGCCGGGTCGAACGGGGGACGAGCCGATGGGTTCGAGGTCGGTGCGCTGGGGATGGTTGCTGCTGGTCTGGCCGCTCGCCGCGTGGGCGGGCGACGCGGACGTGCGCGTGACCGCGTTGTCGTCGCCGCCCGCCTCGATGACCGCGCCGGCGGTTGCGTCATTGGACGGGCAGGGCGTCGTGGTTTCGCGCGTCTGGCTGCGTGCGCCGCGCGCACAAACCGCCTGGTACGCGTTGCGGTTGGCGCGTAATTGGCATCAGGCCGAACGGCCGGTGCTGGCCATCCAGGGCAACGTGCGCGCGCGCCTGACTGCGTATCTGCCGCCGGATTACCGTCCGCGTACCGCGACCGTATTCGACGCCACACTGGACCCGACCTACTCGCACCACGCGCTGGTGTACCCGCTGCCGCCCGACTTGCGTGCCGACCAGCCGATCTACGTGGCGCTGGGCGACCCCGGCCAGACCCAGCCGATCCAGCTGGGCATCGCCGACGAAGCGAGCTATCGCGCGAGCGACCTGCGGCACGTGCGCGCGAGCACGTTCTTCGCCAGCGTGGAAGCCTCGATGGTGTTGGTGATCCTGTGTTTCTGGATCGTGCTGCGCGACCGGATGTTCCTGTACTTCATCGTCTACGTCGGCGCTCAGGTGGTGTACGGCATGTCCGCGTCTGGCGAACTGTTCGCGCTGCCGGGAGCGACGCTGCTGGCGCCGCTCGGGTATCACACCGGCCAGAGTGCCGCCGCGCTGGCGGCAGCATTCTCGATCTGGTTCATCCTTGACTTTGCCGACCTGCACCGTTTCACACCGCGGCTGGCTGCTGCGTTCGGGGTGCTGCGCTGGCCGCTGCTGGCGCTCGCGGCGATCGTGTGGCTGCCGTGGCTGCGACCGGATGCGTGGCTGCCGAACACCGTCAATTTCCTGTTGGTTGTGAGTACGGCGCTGGTGCTGGCGTCGAGCTGGCTGGCGTGGCGGCGCGGCAACCGGCAGGCCGGTTTCTTCCTGTTGTCGTGGGTGCCGCTGCTGGCGCTGACCATGGCGCGGGTGGTGCAGCTGATCGCGGGGTTCCGCTTGTCCGGCTGGCTCGAATACGGATTTCCCGCCAGCATGGCCTGGTCGGCGGTAATCATTACCGTGGGCCTGGCCGACCGCACCTTGCAGGTGCGCCACGAACGCGACCAGGCGTCCGACATGGCGCAGCGCGATCCGCTTACGGGTGTGTTCAACCGGCGCGCCATCATGGAACGCCTGCGCCAGGCGTGGCGATCCTCGACGGTGTCCGAACCGCTGGCGACGTTGTTCCTCGACATCGACCATTTCAAGCAGATCAACGACAGTCACGGCCATGCCGCTGGCGACGCATGCCTGAACGCGATCACCGACGCGATTCGCGAAGAACTTGCCGAGCGGGATCACGTGGGGCGTTACGGCGGCGAGGAATTCCTGATTGTGTTGCACGGCGACAGCGCGAGGGTGGCGCAGCGCGTCGCGGAACGCATGGTCGCGCGTGCTGAGGCTTTGCGCATTCCCGCCAAGGACGGCCCGATCACGTTCACCGTAAGTGTCGGCGTCGCCTTGCGCGAAGCGTCGGTCGCGAACGTCGACGCGCTGGTGCAGCGCGCCGATGCTGCGCAGTACCGCGCCAAGGCCGAAGGCCGCAACCGCGTGGTGGTGTGGCGGTCGGGTCTGGCCGACGCGCCGCTCGCGCGCACGCGTTGATCGCGCGCGTGGCACACTCGGCGTCCATGAAAGGCAAGCTCGACATCGTGCGCGACTGGCTGCCGCGCTACACCGGCCAGCGGCTGGAGGATTTCGGCGAGTACGTGCTGCTCACCAATTTCATCGGCTACCTCGAACGCTTCTGCGCGATGACCGGCGCCACGATCGTGGACCGCGAACGGCCGATGCCGTGCGCGACCGCCGATGGCCTGACCATGATCGACTTCGGGATGGGCAGCCCGAATGCCGCGACGGTGATGGATCTGCTGTCGGCGGTGGCGCCCAAGTCGGTGCTGTTCCTCGGCAAGTGCGGCGGCTTGAAAAAGAAGAACCGGCTCGGCGACCTCATCCTGCCGATCGCGGCGATCCGCGGCGAAGGCACCAGCGATGACTACCTGCCGCCCAAGGTGCCGGCGCTGCCCGCGTTCCAGTTGCAGCGCGGCGTATCGACCATGATCCGCGACCTCGGCCACGACTACTGGACCGGCACGGTGTTCACCACCAACCGCCGCGTGTGGGAATTCGACGAGGCCTTCAAGGCCTATCTGCGCACGCTGCGCTGCATGGCGATCGACATGGAAACCGCGACGATCTTCGCCGCCGGTTTCGCCAACCGGATTCCATCCGGCGCACTGCTGCTGGTGTCCGACCAGCCCATGATTCCCGAGGGCGTGAAAACCGCGGAAAGCGACGCCGAGGTCAGGGCGCGCTTCGTCGAAGACCACATCCGCATCGGCATCGAGGCGCTGAAACTCGTGCGTCGCAACGGCCGCAGCATGAAGCACCTGCGCTTCGAGGATGAACTGGAGTGAGCGCGCGGCCGCGCTTTTCCTGCTGACGTGGAGCAAAAGCCTTGACGCGGATCGACGCGGAAACAGCGGATAGGCTTTTTGATCCGCGTCGGATGCTCTTGACATGAGTCATTGGCCTGTCCGCAGCGCTGCCTAGAATGTCGGAGGTCCGCCTGCGAGAGCCTGCGCCATGACGTTGAACATCCTGCTGGCGATCCATGTGCTCGGCGTGGTGTGGTGGGTCGGCGGGGTCGCGATGGTGACCGCAACGCTGCTGCCGATCTTCAACCAGCTGCCGGCCGACGAACGCATCCGGCGCATCCAGCAACTCGAACACCGCTTCGCCAACCAGGCGCGCGTTGCGGTTTTGATCGTCGGTATCACCGGTTTCTGGATGTACACGCTGGTGCCGGCCCCGATCGCGCACAGCTGGTGGGTGGGCCTGATGCTGCTGGTGTGGGTGCTGTTCGCGGCGATGCTGTTCATCGCCGAACCGTTGCGCCTGCCGGCCAGGCTGGGCGTGATCCACAACCCGCGCAAGTTTCTCGTGATGCACGCGGTGTTGCTGACCCTGGCGCTGACGGCGATCTTTTGCGGCGTGATCGGCGCCCGCGGCGGGTTCTGACCGGCGCGGGGACCGTCCGCAGTCCTCCGATTTGACTACGGTCAAATGCGCCGCAGGTTTTCGCCTGGATAATTTCACGAACAAACGCCGCGAGACGGGTGCATGAGGCCGGAATGCCGGCCTTCCGCTGCCCACCGTCGCGGCGTTCCTGCAACCGGGGTGGGTGAATGAGCGACACAACCGAGTATTACAACGACCACGTGGTGCGCCTGTTCCTGCTGGCGTCGGCCGTGTGGGGCATCATCGGCATGCTGATCGGCATGTACGCGGCCGCCGAACTGACCTGGCCGGGGCTGAACCTCGGCATTCCGTGGATGACCTTCAGCCGCATCCGGCCCGACCACACCTTCGGCGTGATCTTCGCGTTCGGCGGCTCGGCCCTGATGGGCACCTGCTATTACGTGGTGCAGCGCACCGGCCACGTGCGGCTGGCGTTCGGCAAACTGGCCGAGTTCACCTTCTGGGGCTGGCAGCTCGCCTGCGTGCTGGCAATGTTCACGATGCCGTTCGGCATCACCCAGTCGAAGGAATACGCCGAACCCGAATGGTTCATCGACATCCTGATCGCGGTGGTGTGGGTCAGCTTCGGCGCGGTGTTCTTCGCCACGCTGGCGCGCCGGCGCATCCGCCACATCTACGTGGCCAACTGGTACTACGGCGCGTTCATCATCGCGGTCGGCCTGCTGCACATCGTCAACAACCTCGCGCTGCCGGTGTCGCTGACCAAGTCGTACCCGATCTATTCGGGCGTGGTCGATGCGATGGTGCAGTGGTGGTACGGCCACAACGCGGTCGCGTTCTTCCTGACCGCGGGCTTCCTCGGGATGATGTACTACTTCGTGCCGCGCCAGGCGCAGCAGCCGTTGTGGAGCTACCGCTTCTCGATCGTGAATTTCTGGGCGCTGATCTCGGTGTACATGTGGGCGGGCTCGCACCACTTGATGTACACCGCGCTGCCGGACTGGGTGCAGTCGGTCGGCATGGCGTTCTCGCTGGTGCTCTTGATGCCGAGCTGGGGCTCGGCCGCGAACGGCCTGTTCACCTTCAACGGCGCGTGGCACCGGGTGGTGAAGGATCCGGCCGCCAAGTTCATGGTGATCGCGCTGGTGTTCTACGCCGCGTCCACCTTCGAGGGCTCGATGATGGCGATCAAGACCGTCAACTCGCTCTCGCATTACACCGACTGGACCATCGCGCACGTGCACTCGGGTTCGCTGGGCTGGGTGGCGATGATCACCATCGGCTCGCTGTACGCGATGGCGCCGCGCGCGCTGGGTCGCCCGGCGATGCATTCGCACAAGGCGATGGAACTGCACTTCTGGCTGCACACCACGGGCACGCTGCTGTACGTCGTCGCGATGTGGGCCGCCGGCGTGACCGAAGGCATGATGTGGCGCGCGACCCAGCCGGACGGATCGCTGACCTATTCGTTCCTCGACAGCCTGATCGCGATCAAACCCGACTACTTCTTCCGCTGGTTCGGCGGCGTGCTGATCTGGCTGGGCATGTGGGTGATGGCGTGGAACCTCTGGTACACCGCGGCCGACGCGCGCAAACGCATCATCAACCCGATTCCGGTGCCGATCCCGGAGCCCGAACCGAAGCAGACCCCGGCGCCATTGCCGGCGGTGGGCTGAGGGAATTCTTGATGCGATCGTCCGTGATCGCTGCTTCGGCCGGGTTCGTAGGTTCAACAATGTAGTCGCAGTCCCCAACTCCAGAACGGCCATCCATGGCCTGACTTTTCACCAAAAGCTCACCCAATATGGCTTATCGGCATTTTGAATTCATCGAGAAGCACGCGTGGACGCTCGGCATCCTCACCGCGATCATGGTGTCGATCGGCGGCCTCGCCGAAATCACGCCGCTGTTCATGCGCGCGCACGAGGTCAAGCCGCCCGCCAACGTGAAGCCCTACGACCCGCTGCGCCTCGCGGGCAGGGACGTGTACGTCAGCGAGGGCTGCTATCTCTGCCACTCGCAGATGATCCGCGCGCTGCGCTTCGAAACCCAGCGCTACGGCCACTATTCGACCGCCGACGAGTCGGTGTACGACCGGCCGTTCCAGTGGGGTTCCAAGCGCACCGGCCCGGATCTCGCGCGCGTGGGCGGCAAGTATTCCGACGCGTGGCAGCGCATGCACCTGATGGATCCGCGCAGCGTGGTGCCGCAATCCAACATGCCGTCCTACCACTGGCTGGCCGACCAGAAGCTCGACGCCAAGGACATCCAGGCGCGGATGCGCGTGTTGCGTACGTTGGGTGATCCGTACTCGGATGCCGACATCGCCTCGGCGCCCGCGGCGCTCGCAGGCAAGACGAAAATGGATGCGCTGATCGCCTACCTGCAGGGACTCGGCATCAAGAACGAACCGCAGGGCCCAGTCAGTTCCGCCGCGCCCGCCACGGACGGAGGTGCGCCATGAACCCGGTCTGGGGCCACGTCGCCGGCGTGTTCATCGTGCTGATGATGGCGACCTTCATCGGCATCTGGGTGTGGGCCTGGCTGCCGTACCACAAGCGCACGTTCAACCACTTGTCGCGCCTGCCGATGGAGGATGACGGGCAGCCCGCCGATCACCACATTCCCGCCACCCGCCCGGAGGACCGCGCATGAGCACGTTCTGGTCGATCTGGGTGATGGCGCTGGTGGTGTTCAACCTCGGCCTCACCTTCGTGCTGTTCCTGTGGGCGCCGCGCGCGAAGGTGCCGGTGAAACCCGACGGCACCACCGGGCACGTGTGGGCGCACGGCGTGCTGCGCGAAGGACTCAACAACCTGCCGCGCTGGTGGATCGCGCTGTCGGGCGCGATGTTCATCGCGGCCTTCATCTACCTGTGGTTGTACCCGGGCTTCGGCGCGCACAAGGGCAAGCTCGGCTGGACCGCGCACGGCCAGCTTGCGCAGGAGGTCGCCGAGAACAACGCGAAGCTCGATCCCTTGCTGGCGCGCTTCCGCATGTACACGGTGGAGCAGCTGTCGGGCGACCAGCAGGCGCTGCAGATGGGCAAGGTGCTGTTCGAGGACAACTGCGCGGCCTGCCACGGCCGCAACGCCAAGGGCAACATGGCGCTGGGCGCGCCCAACCTCACCGACAACGACTGGCTGTACGGTGGCACCGGCAAGGACATCACGGCCTCGATCACCAACGGCCGCGCGGGCGTGATGCCGGCGTGGAACGCGCTGGGCGAGGACACCGTCAACAATCTCGTCGAATATGTGCTGCAGATTTCCGGCCAGCCGCACGACGCGAAGATGGCCGCTGCGGCCGAGCCGACCTTCAAGAGCACCTGCGCGGCCTGCCACGGCGCCGACGGCAAGGGCAACCAGGGCGTCGGCGCGCCCAACCTCACCGACGCGATCTGGCTGCACGGCGGCACGCGCGCGGACATCCACACCACCATCCACGATGGCCGCCAGGGCGCGATGCCGGCGTGGCACAGCCGGCTGAGCGATGACGACATCCACGTGACGGCGGCCTACGTCTACAGCCTGTCGCATCGCGAAGATGGAAGCACGCCGTAGCCAGCGCGAGCATGTGCCGTGGTACCGGGTGCCGGTGGTCTGGTTGGGCATGCTGATTTTCGTGGCGTCGCTGGCCGGCTGCGTGTGGATCATCGTCGCGAGCGTGCACTACCGTGACGAGGCGCTGGATGTCCCCGCGCATTCCGTGATGGGCGTGCCGGCGCATTCGCGTCCGGCGCCGGCGTCGTCATGAGCTTCGATTCCGCACCGTGGTCGCGCCCCGCACTGGCCGAACAGGTGTTGCGGCGCCGCCGCGATGGCCGTGCCGAAGTCGCGTTGCACATCGCCGCGTTGGCGCAGCCGCGGCGCGCACTGCAACTGGAACAGGTGCTGCACGACACCGCGGGCGTGGTGTCGCTCGCGTTCGACCGCGTAGCGCAACGCGCACGCGTGGTGTTCGACGATGCGCGGCTGCCGCTGCCGGCATTGTTGGACGCGTGCGCCGGTGCCGGTTGCGCGGCGCAGCCGTTGCACCGCGATCGCCTCGCCGACCGGGGCCGTGCGCTCGGCAATGCCTCGCTGAAGCGGCTGCTGGTCGCCGGCGTGTTCGCGATGCAGGCGATGATGTTCGCGTTCGTGCTGTACATCGGCGCGGTCGATCCGCTGGATGCCACCACCGCGCAGTTGTTCCGCTGGCTGGGGCTGCTGTCGGCGATTCCCGTGGTGGGCTATGCGGCGCTGCCGTTCTATCGCGACGCGTTGCGCGGCTTGCGCGCGGGGCGTCCGGGCATCGACGTGCCCATCGCGCTGGCGATCGTGTTCATCTTCTCGGCCAGCGTCGTGAACGCGTTGCGCGGCAGCGGCGAGATCTATTTCGATTCGATCAGCATGTTCGTGTTCGTGCTGCTGCTGGGCCGGCACCTGCAACTGCGCGCGCACCTGAAGCACCGCGCGCTGGGCGAGCTGGCTGCCGATGCGCTGCCGCTGGTCGCGCAACGCCGGCGCGAGGACGGCAGCCTGGAAACGGTCGCCGCCGCGGAACTGGTTCCCGGCGACCGCGTGCAGGTCGCCGAAGGCGAGGCGTTGCCGTGCGACGGCGTGCTGGAAAGCGACCGTGCGCAGACCGACGAATCGCTGCTCTCCGGCGAGTCGCGTGCCTGCGCGCACCGGCGCGGCGATGCGCTCGGCGCCGGCAGCGTCGCGCTGGGCGCGCCGCTGGAACTGCGCGTGACGCGCGAAGTCGGCGCCAGCGCGACCAGCGTGCTGGCACAGCTTGCCGCACGGGCGCACGCGGCGCGCGACGTCGCGGGTGACGCCGATGCACCGGCCGCGCGGCGTTTCGTGTGGCGGGTGCTGGCGCTGGCCGTCGCGACCGCGGCGTACTGGTTGTGGCGCGATCCCGCGCGCGCCTTTGACGCCACCGTCGCGGTACTGGTGGTGGCGTGTCCGTGCGCGTTCGGGCTGGCCGCGCCGGCCGTGCTGACGCGCAGCATGGCGGTGCTGTCGCGGCACGGCGTGCTGGTGGCGCGAACATCCGCGCTGCGCGCGCTCGCGCGCGCCGACCGCGTGCTGTTCGACAAGACCGGTACGCTCACCGGGCCCGCACTGGATTCGGCGGGCGTGCAGACGTTTCGCGATCTCTCGCGCGAGGATGCGCTGCGCCGGGCCGTTGCGCTGGCGCGCGAGAGCAGCCATCCCGTCGCGCGCGCAATGGCTCGCGCAAGCCTTGCTTGGGAGGTGCCGCTGGCAAACGACGTCGAAGTCGTCGCCGGCGGTGGCGTGCGCGGCGTGGTCGAGGGGCGCCTTCTGCGCCTCGGCCACGCCGCCTTCGCCGATGCGGACCCTGCGGACGATGCGCTGTGGCTCGCCGACGCCGCGGGTCCGTTGGCGCGGTTGCCGGTCATCGAGAACCTGCGCCCGGATGCGCAGGCGTGCATCGGGTCGTTGCGCGATGAAGGCCTCGATTGTGCGCTGGTGAGCGGCGATGCGCCGGAGCGGGTACGTGCGGTCGCCGCGCGGCTGGGCATCGGGCAATGGTGGGCACGGCAATCGCCCGCCGACAAGCTGGCGCAGGTGCGGCGCGAACAGGCGGCGGGGCGCGTGGTGCTGGCCGTGGGCGATGGCGGCAACGACGCCGCGGCGCTGGCCGCGGCCGACGTTTCGGCGGTGCCCGGCGATGCAGTCGATCTCGCGCGCGTGCGCGCCGACCTGCTGCTGCCGGGCGGCCTCGGCGGGTTGCCGCTGGCGCGCGCGTTGTCGGCGCGGGCGGTGCGCATCCTCGCGCAGAATCGCCGCTGGTCGCTCATCTGGAACCTCGGCGCGGTGCCGTTCGCGGCGCTGGGGTTCGTGCCGCCGTGGCTGGCCGCGCTCGGCATGTCGACGAGTTCGCTCGCCGTGGTTCTGAACAGCTTGCGCATCCGCGCGGAACCGGACCCGCGCACCCCGCCGATGCCCCTGCGCGAGCGCGCCGCATGAACGCGCTGCTGATCCTGATCCCGGTCACCCTCGCGCTCGCGATCGTGGCGGTGGGCGTGTTCTTCTGGGCGGTCAACCACGCGCAGTTCGAGGATCTGGACACGCCGAAGATCCTGCCGCTGCTGGACGACGCGCCGCCCACGGAACCACGCGACGACGCATCGCGTTGAGCGCGATCCGCGGCGCCGTCAGCGGTGGAAGATCAGGTTCACCATCACCAGCGTGACCACCAGCATCAGCGCCGTCAGCGGCAGGCCCACGCGCAGGAAATCGCGCGGCTTGTAGCCGCCCGGGCCGGCGACGATCAGCAGCACCGGGCTGGCGCCGGGCATCAGGAAGGTGTTGGACACCGACAGCGCCACGATCAGCGCATACACGGCGGGGTTGCCGCCCGAGGCCAGCGCGACGTTGATCGCCATCGGCACCATCATCACCGCCGCGCCGACGTTCGAGATGACCTGCGAGGCGATCAACGCCAGGATCGCGATGAAGGCCTGCAGCAGCCACTGCGGCAGGCCGCCGAGGTGGCGCATGATCTCCTGCGCCATCCACGCGGCGGTGCCGGTGGAATCCATCGAGACGCCCAGCGGGATCAGGCAGGCCATCACGAAGATGGTCTTCCAGTTGATCGCGCCGTAGGCCTCGTCCATGTTGAGCACGCCGGCCAGCAGCATGCCGGCGGCGCCGGTCAGCATCGCCACCGACAGCCGCAGGTCGGTGAACAGGCCAAGGCCCATCGCCAGCGCGAAGAACACCAGCGCGTAGCGCACCTTGCCGGGACGCGATTCCTCGCTGGGGATGTCGGTGACGGGCACGATGTCGCGGCCCTCGGCCGCCAGCGCGAGGTCGCGCCAATAGCTGTGCAGCACCAGCGAATCGCCGGCGCGCAGGCTGACCTTGCGCACGTCCTCGCCGCGGGTCACCTCGTCGCCGTGGTTCACGGCCAGCACCGAGATGCCGTAGCGCTTGCGCAGGCGCAGTTCGCCCACCTGCTGCTTGATGAACTTCGACAGCGGCGGGATCACCACCTCGGAAATGCCGGCGCGGGTCGGATTGAACATGTCGGCCAGCGCCTGCACGCGGTTGCCGGGGCGGCATTGCATCGCCTGCGCGAATTCGTTGACCGCGGGACGCGGACCCAGCACGCCCAGCACCGTGCCGACCCAGATCATCTGGTCGGAAGGGGGCGCGAGCCGCGCCTCGTTGCCGTTCTTGATCGCGAGGATCAGCGGCGCGCGTTCCAGGGTTTCGGCTTCGCCGATGCTCATCCCCACCAGAGGGCTGTCGGCGGTGACGGTGAGCTCGATGACTTCGCCCTCGATGCCGTAGGTGTCGGCGAAGTAGCTTTCGGTACGGCCCGGCGTGACCTTGGGCTTGTCCTCGCTGTCGTCCGGCAGCACGCGGTGGGTGAAGAACGCGAAGTAGCCGATGCCGACCAGCAACAGCGGGATGCCGATCGGCGTGATCGAGAACAGCGAGAACGGCTCGATGGTCTGCGCGCCCGGCGGCAGGTTGCGGTCGGCGCTGGCGATCAGGTCGTTGAGCAGGATCAGCGGCGAGTTCGAGATCAGCGTCATGCTGGTGCCGGCGAGGATGCAGCACGCCATCGGCAGCAGCAGGCGTTTCAGCGGCACGCCGGTGCGCGCGGAAATGCGGCTGGCCACCGGCAGGAACAGCGCGGCCAGCGCCTGGCTCTGGATGATCGATGACAGGGTCCCGACCGTCGCGTTGAGCAGCAGTGACACGCGGCTCTCGACGCCGCCGGACAGGCGCAGGATGAAGGACGCCGCGCGGTTCAATACGCCGGTGCGGTCGAGGCCCGCGCCCATGATCATGATGCCGATCAGCGACAGCACGGCGTTGGAGGCGAAGCCGTCGAACAACTGGTCGACCGGCATCAGGCCGGTGATGCCGATCACCACCACCACCAGCAGCGCGACGATGTCGGCGCGCACCCATTCCAGGATCAGCATGACCACGGTGAAGCAGACCAGCCCGAGCACCAGCAGCATGTCGGGGGTGAGGGTCAGCTCCATTGCGCGGTCGGTCCGGCAGTCAGTTCACGTGGCAGGTCGGCACAGCATTACACGCGGTCGTACAACAGATCCGTAACCGGATGGCCGAGACGGATGCCGCGCCGCTCGAAGCGCGTCTCGATTCGCCAGTCCGGTCTTTTCGATTCACCGCTCGCCCCTTCGCGCAATCGCCACCCGGGTTGCGTCGCCAGCACCTCCCGCATGTGCGAAGCATACTCGGGCCAGTCGGTGGCGAGGTGCAACAGGCCGCCCGGTTTCACGCGCGCGGCCAGCAATTCGACGAAGGCCGGCTGGATCAGCCGCCGCTTGTGGTGGCGTTTCTTGGGCCACGGGTCGGGGAACCAGATGCGCACCTCGTCCAGCGCGGCCGGCGGGATTTCGTTCTGCAGCACCTCGACTGCATCGTGGTTCCAGAGGCGCACGTTGTGTGCGTCGCCGGCGGCCAGCGCGTTCATCAATCGGCCGACGCCGGGGCGGTGCACCTCGATGCCAAGGTAGTCGCGGGCGGGGTCGTTCCGGGATGCCCACGCCAGCGCCTCGCCGTTGCCGAAGCCTATTTCCAGCACGCGCGGTGCGCTGCGCCCGAACAAGGCATCAAGGTCGCGCGGCGAGCCGGCGTAGTCGAGGCCGAAGCGCGTCCAGTGATCGGCGAAGGCGCGTTGCTGCGCGGGGGTTATCCGACCTTCGCGAAGAACGAAACTGCGGATGGCGCGTGGATGAGGCGTGTCGACAGGTTCCGGTGACATAGATGATTCTTGATGGATGCTAACCATCCTTGGTGCTTGGCGCCGGCCCGGCCATCCTTGGCCGGGCGTTCGCCGCCGCACGATCTGCCACCGGCAGATCGCAAACGCGGCGTCTCGCCCTTCGCGCAACACGAAGCTCTTGATGGTGCGTGGATGCCCTGTGTGGTTGTCGCAGGAAGCGCCGGTGCTCAAGCGATCATCCCATCGACCGGGCTGGACGCCGAGGCGTAACGCCTGCGCGGAATCCGCCCGGCGCGGAATGCGGCACGGCCGGCTTCGATCGCGCACTTCATCGCGTGCGCCATCAGCACAGGGTCTTTCGCATGCGCGATCGCGGTGTTCATCAGCACGCCGTCGCAACCGAGTTCCATCGCCAACGCGGCGTCGGACGCCGTCCCGACACCGGCATCGACGATCACCGGAATCTTCGCGTTCTCGACGATCTCGAGGATGGTGTAGCGGTTCTGGATGCCGAGGCCGGAACCGATCGGTGCGGCCAGCGGCATCACCGCGGCGCAGCCCAGTTCCTCGAAGCGTTTCGCGAGCAGCGGATCGTCGGTGGTGTAGACCATCACGTCGAAGCCATCCTTCACCAGCACTTCCGCGGCTTCGAGTGTCTTGATGACATCCGGGAACAGGGTCTTCTGATCGCCGATCACTTCCAGTTTCACCAGCGAATGGCCGTCCAGCAGTTCGCGCGCGAGCCGGCAGGTGCGCAGCGCTTCTTCGGCGCTGTGGCAACCGGCGGTGTTGGGCAGCAGGGTGAAGCGTTCCGGCGGCAGCGCATCGAGCAGGTTGGGTTCGTCCGGTTTCTGGCCGAGATTCATGCGCCGCACCGCGAAGGTGACGATCTCGGAGCCGGCGGCATCGGTGGCGCGGCGGGTTTCGTCGAGATCCTTGAACTTGCCCGTGCCGGTCAGCAGGCGCGAACGAAAGGTGCGGCCCGCGATGATGAGCGGGTCGGGGCTGCCAGTGGTAGCAGAGTGTTGCAGTTGGGCGTTCATGGTTGCGGCGTGCGCGAGACAGATCACGATTGTAGTACGCGCAACGCAACGGCTCATTCCACTTCTGCTTCGCGGGTTGCTTGGTCGCCCTGCAGATAAGTCGTCATTCCGGGGCTGCCGGCGCTCGCTGCGCGAGCGGACGCTGTTGCTAGGCTCGCGCATCCTGCGCTCGCCAAGCAACCCGGCCCTCGGCCTCCTGCCTCGGGCGTTCGAACGCGCGCGAGATGCCTTTGGGCATCTCGCAAGCGCGCGTTCTCACCCTCCCCCAATCGCCTGCACGATTTCGACGCGGTCGTCTTCGCGCAGCATATGTTGACCGTGCCGGCTGCGCGGCACGATTTCGCGATTGACCTCGACCGCGACGCGGCGTCCGGCGTAACCGGCTTCGGCGAGCAGGCCGGCGATGGTGGATTCCGCCGCGCATTCGTGCGGTTGGCCGTTGAGAAAAATACGCATGCGGAAAGTTTAACGCCCCGCGATGCGGGGCGTTATGGGTCGCTACGATATTCAGCGGTACGGGTTGCCGCTGCTCTCGGGTGGGTGCTTGCTCGGCGGAGGTTCGCGGCGCTGCGGTGCGGGCTGGCTTCGTGGTTGCGGTGCGCGCTGGACTTCACGTTCGCGCATCTGCTGCATTTGCTGCTGACGCTGCATTTGCATGGCGCGCTGTTGCTCCTGCATCTGCATGGCACGCTGCTGTTGCTGCTGTTGTTGCATTTGCTGCTCGCGTGCACGTTGCTGCGCCTGCATTTGTGCTTCGCGTTGCTGCTGCATCTGCTGCTCGCGCGCGCGCTGTTGTTCCTGCATTTGCGCCTGGCGTTGCTGCTGCATTTGCTGTTCGCGTGCGCGCTGCTGTTCCTGCATTTGTGCCTGGCGTTGTTGCTGCATCTGCTGCTCGCGTGCGCGTTGCTGATCGGCCTGCTGCGCGCGCATGCGTTGCTGCGTCTGCTCCTGCAATTGGCGTTGCTGCTGCGCCTGTTGCTCGCGTGCACGTTGCTGGGCTTCGAAGTTCGCCTGTTGCTGGCGTTGTCTGGCGCGCTGGTCGAGCGACTGTGGCGCGCGTTCGACCGGTTTCACGACCGGCAGCCGTCCCTGCGCCGCGGCGGGAGGTTCACCAGCCGGCCGGATGACGGATGCGCGCGGCAGAGTGCGGGATTCGCCGGGGTGCGCGAAGCGAACGCTGGGCAGTTCGTTCGGGCGCGGCGGCGCATTGCGTGCTGGATTCTGCGGCCCTTGGATCGGATGCACCGTGTTCGTGTATGGCGGCTCGCCCGGCGCGACGCGTCTTGTCGAAGGCTCGGCGGGACGCTGCACCACGCCTGGGCGGGCAGGCTGTTCGGTCGGACGCAAAGGCGTCGCGCCGTGGCGCATCGCGCCGAGCGCGGCTGCACCGGCGGCTGCGCCGGCCACCACGGGCACCAGCTTCACGCGCTCGTTGCGTGGCGTCGCTTGCGTCCGCTGCAGGTTCTGGAGTTGCGCGTTGGTCAAGGGCTGGCCGTGCTGGCTGGCAATGACCTTCTCGCGCGCGGCGAATTCGACCGGCCGCGGCGGCGGCTGGTGGCGCGCGACCACCGGTTGCGCGAACGGCTCGCGTCCGCGCACGGCGATCGGGTGCGTGGTCGGGCGTCTCAGGCCCAGGCTGGCCGTGCCGGGATTGGCGTCGGGCCGCATCGCGATCTGCGTGCGGGCGAGCTGCGTGCGATCCAGCCGCAATACCGCTGGATGCACCGGCCGCGCGTCGGTGAACACGTCGCGCGGCACCGCGGTCACCGCGCCCGGCATGGTGCGGTAGGCGTAGTCGCGGCCGCCGCGTGGCGGCACGCGGCCCGCACGGTAATCGCCGTAGAAGTTGTTGATCACCGTCTTGTTGACGTACACGTTGCGGATGTTGGTGACGTTGACGTTGGTGAAGTAGTTTCGCGAGGCGGGGAACCACGGCGTGTACACATCGCGCGGCCCCAACGGGAACCAGCCGACCGGGCCGCCGCCGCCGATGCTGATCGAGAGCGAAAGTCCCGAGCCGCCGATGAAGGCCACCAGCGCCGGCGCATACACGGGGCGTACGTCGACCGGCCCGGGCATCCAGCCCCAGCGGTCGCCAACGTACACCCAGCGGCCGTAGTGGAACGGCGCGAAGCCCCAGGGCTCGTTGTCCACCCAGGTCCAGCCCCAAGGATCGATCCACGCCCAGTGGCCGTAGCGATAGGGCGCCCAGCCGGTCGGCACGGAACTCGGGTACCACACATTGCCGTATTCCGGCGTGTCGTTCCACTGGCCGTACTGGTAGAGGTCGTCGCCGCCGATCATGTCGGGCGGGATGTACTGCTGCTGTTGCTGCGCGTAACGCTGGTAGTTGGTGTCGCGCGCCGCGCAGAAACGATCGAAGTCGTCTTCCTGCGGCAGACCGGTGACGTCCACGCTGGCCAGCGCCGAATCATTGAAGCGATACGAGGTTCCCTCCTCGACCTGGCGGCTGGCGCCGTTCTCGCCATACACCGTGCCGGACCCGCGGAACACGGTCACCATGCTGCCGGTGCCGCTGGGGTTGTCGTCGATGCGATAGACGCCGGGGGTCGAGGCCACGAACGCGACGGTAGGAGTATCCACCTCGAAGTTCTCACCCTGCGCGAGCTGGCGCACCGCGAGGTTCAACGTGCCCTGCGAGAGTTCGATCTGGACGTTGTTGTCGTCGAGGTTGAGGAAATCGAACGCGCTGTCGTTGTCGATGCGCACCGAGGCGTCGCCGAGTTCCAATACCGCGCGGCCGTCGTCGCCGGTCAGCAGGCGATCGCCGATCACCATCGGGCGGTTGATCTCGACCGAGCCCCAATCATTCTCGCCGGCGGGCGCGAACTGCACCTGGCCGGAAAGATAAGCCAGCCGCGCCACCCGGCCCGGCGACTGGTCAGCCGCGTCGTAGCCCTGCGACGAATCGTAGGACTGCGAGGCGTCGTACTGTTGCGCCTGCACGGTGGCTGCGCCCGCCAGCACCAAGGCACACACGCCACCCATCACCAGCAGCGAACGCAGAAAACGAATACGGGACATGGCACGCTCCGCAAACGCCGAATCCAGCGCGCGTCTTGGAAAGACATCGGTGCGGCGCGCGGCGCATCCGACGAGGCCATGACAGCCCAAATGTGCTGAATAGCCGCCTGCTGGTCGGATTATCCTAAGCGTTTACCAAGAAAGTGTTTAGCCGGCGTTCGGCAGGCGTTGCGCGCTCGTCGCGCGCCTCGCTACCATCACGGCCTCGGCGCGGGTGTAGCTCAATGGCAGAGCTGTAGCTTCCCAAGCTACTGACGAGGGTTCGATTCCCTTCACCCGCTCAATTTTCTTGCGATCGTCCATGATCGCTGCATTTCCAAGCGGCCTCGCGACCGGAAATATCCCGGAACGATCAACATCACCACGGCCTTCAAAGCCGCCATCCATGGCCAGGAGCTCCGTGGCCTGACTTTCAACAAAAGCGGCTTCGAGCGAAACATCTCTACAGAGCCCCTTCGTGAAAATCGCGATCCTGTCCCGCAATTCGCGCTTGTATTCCACGACGCGGCTGGTCGCGGCCGCGCGCGCGCGTGGGCACAGGGTGCGGGTGCTCGATCCGTTGCGCTGCTACATGCGGATCGCCAGCGATGGGTTCAGCGTGCACTACGGTGGGCGTGCCCTGAAAGGCATCGACGCGGTGATCCCGCGGATCGGCGCTTCGGTGACCTTCTATGGTACCGCGGTGTTGCGCCAGTTCGAGATGATGGGCGTGTACACGCCCAATCCGTCAGAGGCGGTGCTGCGCGCGCGCGACAAGTTGCGCAGCCTGCAGATCCTTGCCCGGCACGGCATCGACCTGCCGGTGACGGTGTTCGGCGACAACCCGGACGACACCACGGACCTGCTCAACATGCTGGGCGCGCCGCCGCACGTGATCAAGCTCAACGAGGGCGCGCAGGGTTCGGGCGTGGTGCTGGCGGAAAAACCCGCCGCGTCGCAGAGCGTGATCGAGGCGTTCCGCGGCCTGTACGCCAACTTCCTGGTGCAGGAATTCGTGCGCGAGGCGAACGGGCGCGACATCCGCTGCTTCGTGGTCGGCGACCGCGTGGTTGCGGCGATGCAGCGCGTCGCGGTGGATGGCGACTTCCGCGCCAACCTGCACCGCGGCGGCAGCGGCAGTGCGGTCAGGCTTTCCGCGGCGGAACGGCGCATCGCGTTGCGCGCGGCCGAGGTGCTGGGGCTCGGCATCGCCGGGGTCGATCTGCTGCGTTCGAATCGCGGTCCGCTGGTGCTGGAAGTCAACGCTTCGCCGGGTCTGGAGGGTATCGAGGCCGTGTCCGGGGTGGACGTAGCGGATGCGGTGATCCGGCACGTCGAAACCATGCTTGCGTGAATCGGCATCCGGCCGATCACCCAGGAACAGGGGCACGATTCATTTAGTACGAAATAAATCGTTGACAACGCTCCGGGGCCATGGCTAGCATGTCACCGATCCGCGCATGGCCATGCGCGTCAACCACTAAAGATAGGGGACAAAGATGCAAGCATCCAATCGATGGATTCTCCCGCTCGCGATCGGTGCGTTGGTCCTGCAGGGCTGTGCGACGACGGGCGGCAGCACCCAACCGGCTGCGACACAGGTGAGTGCACCCGCGCAGACGGCCGCGGCTTCGGTGCCGGTTTCAAAACCGTCGACCACCGCCATCCCCGAGAACGACGGGCAACCGGTCGTCAAGGCCGACACCAAGGACAACTTCGATGCCGTGGCGGCCGCTGTGCGGCAGCAGATGCAACCGGGCGGGCGGTACGCGTTCGTCGACAAGACGGGGCGCGAAACGGTGGAAGCCAAGTTGGGCGACATGGGTACGCTGTTCGGACAATACGGCAGCGTGAACAAGATGGACCCCACCGCGCAGCAGCAATTGCTGGCGGACCAGAATGCCATCAACGAGGTTCTGGCCCGTTACGACAGCAATCGCCGGATCTGCTGGCATGAAACGCCGGTTGGAACACTTTTCCCCAAAACGGTCTGCCGGACGCTGGGACAAATCCAGAGCGAGCACAGGGACGCCCAGCACAATTTGGATCAAGCCCAGAAATTTATCCAACAACAAAACCAAATCAAATACGGCCCGGTTGGTGGGGGGCACTGAACCCTGAGAGGTTTGTCTTCCGGAACCGATGACCCTGGTGTAGATTGGTGCAAATAGACGATTGATAGTTGGAGCCAAACGGGATGACCGGTCTCAAGCAGACCCTGTCCCGGCCCACCGAGGCCGAACTGGCAATCCTGCAGGTGCTGTGGGAACACGGCGCCTGCACGGTCCGCGACGTGCACGAAGTGCTGCATGAACGTGACGGCACCGGCTACACGACCGCGCTGAAACAGTTGCAGATCATGTTCGACAAGGGCCTGGTCGAACGTGATGAGTCGCAGCGCGCGCACGTGTATCGCGCCGCGGTCAGCAAGGAGCGGACCCAGAAGCGTTTCCTGGCCGACATGGTCAAGCGCGTGTTCGACGGTTCGCCCTCGCGTCTGGTGTTGCAGGCGCTGGGTGACCACAAGGCCAGTCGCGAGGAGTTGCGTGAAATCCGCGCGCTGCTGAACCAACTCGACCAGGATGCCGGCAAGTGAGTCCGTCCGAACTGGCCGTGGTAGTGCAGGCGATCGGCTGGGGTCTCGTGCATTTCGTCTGGCAGGCTGCGCTGGTAGGCGTGCTGTACGCCGTCGCGCGTGCCCTGCTTCCGCGCGGCAATCAGCGCTACGTCGCCGCGATGCTGGCGCTGGTCGCGCTGGCGATCATTCCCGCGTGTACGGCGTGGCATGAAGTGCAGTCGCTGGCGCAGCCGGTCGAACTGGGCAACGTGTGGGTGACCGCAGCGACAGGCGCATCCGCATCCGCGACGACGCCCGCCTCGGTTGGCTGGCTTGCCGAACTGAGCGCTGCGCTGCCGTGGCTGGTGCTGGGCTGGGCCGGCGGCGTGGTGTTTCTCGGCATGCGGGTGGTGCGGCAATGGCGCGGCCTGCGCGCGATCGTGCGCGCCGCGGAGACGTTGCCGGTCTGGCAGGACCGCGCGCGCCGGCTCGGTGAACGGCTCGGGCTCAAGCGAGCCGTGCGCGTGCTCGCCAGTGTGCGGATCGCGACGCCGACGCTGGTCGGTTGGGCACGGCCGGTGGTGGTGATGCCGTTGGCGATGCTGGCGCGGATGCCGGCGGAGCAGGTGGATTTGATCCTCGCGCACGAACTCGCGCATGTGCGCCGCTTCGACCACATCGCCAACCTGTTCCAGGTGATGGTGGAAACCTTGCTGTTCTACCACCCGGTCGTGCACTGGATTTCGCGCGACGCACGCAACGAGCGCGAATTGTGCTGCGACGCGCTGGCGTTGCAGGCGAGTGGCGGCCGCCGTCGCGATTTCGTGGCGGCGCTGGCGGGCCTGGAAGAATTTCGTGCGGGGCACGCCGATCTGGCCTTGGCGGCCAGCGGCGGCGTGCTGGTGGAACGCGCGTGGTTCATCGCCGGCACGGCGCAGCCACGGCCTCGTCCACATTTCAGCCTGGGCGTGGCGCTGCTCGCACTGCTGGGTGTGGCGGTCGTTTCGACGTTGGCGTGGCAGCAGAACGTGGAACACGCGCGCATCGACGCCGCGCTCGCCGCCAATGCAGAAGCCATCGCGAGGCAATGGCTTGCGACGGCGGCCGTGCCATCGCCGGCATGGCGAACGGTTCCGGCAGCGCGGCCGACGCTCGCGCCGCTGGCACCGGCACGCGAAACCGCGCCACAGGCTGCGGCCATGCCCGCGTCCGTGGTGCCAGCGCGCATGCCGGCGCTCTCCGTCGCCAATCTCGTGCTGACACCCGCACCCCTCGATGCAGTCGTCCGGCCAACGCCTGCGTCCGTGGGCACGCCGCCGGATTCCGCATTGGCGGCTGCGCCTCGGCCCCTTCGCAGCGTGGCGCCCGCGTATCCGCCGCAGGCGCTGTTGAATGGCGCGCAGGGGCAGGTCGAGATCCAGTTTTCGCTCGATGCCGCAGGCGTACCGCAGAATCTCCAAGTGACGCGTTCGACAGGCTCGGGCCTGTTCGATGCGGCGGCACTGTCGGCGCTGTCGCGTTGGCGGTTCACCCCGCCTGCCGAAGCCGGAAGGCACTACCGGCAAACCTTCACGTTCCAGCTCGGCGGAGCGGTCGACGGCAGTGATGCCGCCGTCGCGCAACCCTGCCTGATCCGAACCGGCACGCACATCTGCCGGCCGGTGCTCGACGGCGCGCCGGGCATCGGCACGCCGCGCCTGAACCACTGACCGCCCCCGCGACATGCGCGCCTGTTTCTCGCTAAGCTTGCGGCTTGGCGCTCGCGGGCGCACCTGCCGGAATTTGTCATGCGCGTGCTGGTGATCGAGGACAACAACGACATCGCCACCAATATCGGCGATTACCTGGAAGACCGCGGCCACATGGTCGATTTCGCCGGCGACGGCGTCACCGGCCTGCACCTGGCGGTGGTCAACGATTTCGACGTGATCGTGCTGGACCTGACGCTGCCCGGGATGGACGGCATCGAGGTCTGCAAGAAGCTGCGCGGCGAGGCGCACAAGCACACGCCGGTGCTGATGCTGACCGCGCGCGACGCGCTGGAGCAGAAGCTCACCGGTTTCGAATCCGGCGCCGACGACTACATGACCAAGCCGTTCGCGCTGCAGGAACTGGCTGCGCGGCTGGAAGTGCTGGCGCGCCGCGGCAAGGGCCCGCAAAGCCGGGTGCTGAAGATCGCCGACCTCACCTACAACCTCGACACGCTGGTGGTGGTGCGCGCGGGCCAGTCGATCCAGTTGAATCCGATCGGTCTGAAATTGCTGCAGGCGTTGATGGAAGCCAGCCCTTCCGTGGTCACGCGGCAGGATCTCGAGCAAAAAGTGTGGGGCGAGGAACTGCCCGACTCCGATTCGCTGCGCGTGCACATCCACGGCCTGCGCGCGGCGATCGACAAACCCTTCGACAAGCCGCTGATCCACACCCGTCACGGCATCGGCTACCGCATGGTCGATCCGGATGCAGTCCCGGCGTAAGCTCCGCTTCCGGCTCATCGTCACCTTCACGCTGTTCGGCTTCTGCCTCAGCGCGCTGTTCGCCGCGGCCTCGCTGTACGTGCGTGCCAAGGTCGAGAACCAGCTGATCAACCAGAGCCTCGAAGCCGACGTGCAGCAGGCGCTGGAGAACAAGCACCAGCATCCGGACATGCCGCTGCAGTCCAAGCTGGTCGAAGGCTGGCTGTGGAACGACCGCACCGTCTATCAGGCGCCGCTGGCATGGCAGGGCCTGAAACCCGGCGTGTACGACATGCACGGCGGCGCCGACGGCAAGCCGCAGCATTACAAGCTCGCGGTCGCGCGCAAGTACGGGCTGGATGCGTTCCTTACCTACGACATCAGCCGCGAAGGGCTCGGCAAGCGGCAACTCGTGACCGGGCTGATCAGCGTGGTGGTGTTGTTCACGCTGCTCTCGCTGGCGGTCGGCTACTGGTTGTCGCGGCGCGTGATGCGGCCGGTGACCGAACTCGCGCAACGCCTGCGCGCCTTCCGCAGCGGCCGGCAACTGGAGCCGCTGGCGCCGCATTTCGCCGAGGACGAAGTCGGCGAATTGGCCGCGGCGCTGGATGACTACGCGCAGCGGCAAAGCGCGCTGATCGAGCGCGACCGCGAATTCAATGCCGACGTCAGCCACGAATTGCGCACGCCGCTGGCAGTGATCGCCAGCACCACCGAGTTGCTGGTGGCGACGCCCGATCTGCCGGAAAAGCTGCACACGCGTCTGCAGCGGATCGAGCGCGCGGTGCGGCAGGCGACTGAACTCACCCAGGCGCTGCTGCTGTTGTCGCGCGCGGAACGCTCCGGCCCCGTCGACGGCGAAACCACGGATGTCGCCAAGGTGGTCGAGGAAGTGATCGACACCAACCGGCCCAACCTGGGCCGCAAGCCGATCAGCATGTGCGCGGAGGTCGAGGCCACAGTCACGGTGGAAGCGCCTTCTTCGGTGGTGGCCGTGGCGCTGGGCAACCTCGTCGGCAACGCCTGCAAGTACACCCAGGAAGGCGAGATCGTGGTGCGGGTCCAGCCGGGCCGGGTGCGGGTGGAAGACACCGGCCCCGGCATCAAGGCCGAGGATGCCGAGCACCTGTTCGAACGCGGCGTGCGCGGTGAGGGCGAAACGGTGAAAGGCGCGGGCCTGGGCCTCGCGATCGTGCGCCGGCTGTGCGAGCTGTACGGCTGGCGGGTGACGCTGGCGCCGCGCGCGGAACGCGGCGCGGTCGCGACGCTGGATTTCGGGACGGCCGGCGGCGCCGAAGACTGAGGCCGGTTTGGCCGATTGCGTCGCGGTTTGGGGCAGCGCCGCGGGCGTATACTCGGCCGCGTTCCGACGGGTCGCCCGGGTCGCGGGGAGCGTGGTCTTGCGGGGCGCCCGGGCGTCGGGCACAGTGATGCCGCCTGCCGGTGATTGGCGCGGAACTTGCAGCACTTGCAACGTTGTCCTCGGAGGGGGTTCATGGATATCGCCGAACTGCTGGCCTTTTCGGTTAAGAACAAGGCCTCGGACCTGCACCTTTCGGCCGGCCTGCCGCCGATGATCCGCGTGGATGGCGACATCCGCCGCATCAACCTGCCGGCGCTCGAGCACAAGCAGGTGCACGCGCTGGTGTACGACATCATGTCGGACAAGCAGCGCCGCGATTACGAGGAATTCCTCGAAGTCGACTTCTCGTTCGAGATCCCGGGCCTGGCGCGTTTCCGTGTGAACGCCTTCAACCAGAACCGCGGCGCCGGTGCGGTGTTCCGCACCATTCCGGCCGAGGTCTGGACGCTGGAGGACTTGGGCACGCCCAAGATCTTCAAGGATCTGATCGACCAGCCGCAGGGCCTGATCCTGGTGACCGGCCCGACCGGTTCGGGCAAGTCCACCACGCTGGCGGCGATGGTCGACCACATCAACAAGAACCACTACGGGCACATCCTTTCGATCGAAGACCCGATCGAGTTCGTGCACACCGCGCAGAAGTGCGTGATCAACCAGCGCGAAGTGCACCGCGACACCCACGGTTTCAACGAAGCGCTGCGCTCGGCCCTGCGCGAAGACCCCGACTACATCCTGGTCGGCGAAATGCGCGACATCGAGACCATCCGCCTCGCGTTGACCGCAGCGGAAACCGGCCACCTGGTGTTCGCGACCCTGCACACCAACTCGGCGGCCAAGACCATCGACCGCATCATCGACGTGTTCCCGGCCGGCGAAAAGCCGATGGTGCGCTCGATGCTGTCGGAATCGCTGCGCGCGGTGATCACCCAGACCCTCTTGAAGAAGGTCGGCGGCGGGCGCGTGCCGGCGTGGGAAATCATGGTCGGCATCCCGGCCATCCGCAACCTGATCCGCGAGGACAAGGTCGCGCAGATGTACTCGGCGATCCAGACCGGCCAGCAGTTCGGCATGCAGACCATGGACCAGTGCCTGCAGGATCTGGTGCGGCGCGGGTTGATCACGCGCCAGGATGCGATGTCGCGGGCCAAGGTGAAGGAAACGTTCAAGTAACCATAGTCGGTTGGATGGGCATCCTTCTTCGTACTCACGCTGTCATGCCCCCACAACCCCCGTCAAATCCTCGCTGCACGAGGATTTGACCGCCCCCTTGACTCAAGGGGGCAGAACAGCAACACGATCGCGAGTTCGCGGGAGTCGAACCATGAGTTCAGTCGATTTCTCATCCTTCCTCAAACTGATGGTGCACAAGAAGGCGTCCGACCTGTTCATCACGGCCGGCGTCGCGCCATCCATCAAGGTCAACGGCCGGATCGTGCCGATCACCCAGACGCCGCTGAGCGCGCAGGAAGCGCGCGACCTGGTGTTGAACGTGATGAACCCGATCCAGCGCGAGGAATTCGAGAAAACCCACGAATGCCAATTCGCGATCGGCGTCGCCGGGGTGGGCCGCTTCCGCGTGTCGTGCTTCTACCAGCGCAATTGTGTCGGCATGGTGCTGCGCCGGATCGAGGCCAAGATCCCGACCATCGAGGAATTGAACCTGCTGCCGATCGTCAAGCAGCTGGCGATGACCAAGCGCGGCATCGTGATCTTCGTGGGTGCCACCGGCGCGGGCAAATCGACTTCGCTGGCCGCGATCGTCGGCTATCGCAACCAGAACTCGACCGGCCACATCATCACCATCGAGGACCCGATCGAATACGTGCACAAGCACGAGGGCTGCATCATCACCCAGCGCGAACTCGGCATCGACACCGACAGTTGGGAAAACGCGCTGAAGAACACGCTGCGCCAGGCGCCGGACGTGATCCTGATCGGCGAGGTGCGCACCCGCGAGACCATGGAATACGCGATCCATTTCTCTGAAACCGGGCACCTGGTGCTGTGCACCCTGCACGCCAACAACGCCAACCAGGCGCTGGAGCGCATCATCCACTTCTTCCCCGAGGATGTGCGCGACCAGCTCTACATGGACTTGTCGCTGAACCTCAAGGGCATCGTCGCGCAGCAACTGATCCCTACGCCGGACGGCAAGGGCCGGCGCGTGGCGATGGAAGTCCTGCTGGGCACGCCGCTGGTCCAGGATTACATCCGCAAGGGCGAGATCCACAAGATCAAGGACGTGATGAAGCAGTCCACCAACCTCGGCATGTGCACCTTCGACCAGAACCTGGTCGAGCTGTACCACGCCGGCCATATCAGCTACGAAGACGCGCTGCGCCACGCCGATTCCGCCAACGAGGTGCGCCTCGCGATCAAGCTGGCGCAGGGCGGCGACGCGCATTCGCTGTCGCAGGGTCTGGGTGACGTCGAGTTGGTGGAATCGCGCGAGACCGGCCATCGGCTGTAAACGTCTGTCGCTCGCGTCTGCACAGGAGATCACGATGAAAACGTGGTCGCATCATGCGATGGCCGTGCTGGCTCTGGTTGGTACCATGTCTGTGTCGAGCGCTCACGCCAACGAAAAAAGTCACGCAGCGGCAGTTCGTGCCGTTGCATTACAACAGGCCGATGCTTGGAATCGTCACGATGCTGCGGCGTATTCGACCTTGTTCACGGCCGACTGCGACGTAGTGAACGTGGTCGGCTGGTGGTGGAAAAGCCGCACCGAGATGCAGCGGAAGCTCACCAGCGCTTTCTCGACGGTGTTTCGCGACAGCAAACTCACCTTCACCGACGTGCAGGTGAAATTTCTGACTCCCGACGTCGCTATCGTGCATGCGCGCTGGACCATGACGGGCGAACACATGCCACCCGGCATGCCGCCGCCCGATCAAGGCATCCAGACGCTGGTGATGACAAGGCATTCCGGTCAATGGCTGATTGCCGTCTTCCAGAACACGCTCAGCAAGCCGGAACACCCGTTTCCGGCTGCAGCATCATCCGGCACGCACTGACCGATGCGGGATGTCATCCCTGAGCAAGCGAGTGCGCGGCGTCGCAACAAGAACCCCCGGCGCGAGCCGGGGGTTTCGTTTTGCGGAATGGATAAACGCGTGTCGTGTCGCGCGGCGCTCAGCGGTGCCTGGTGTCGCCCTCGACGTGCAGGCCCTTGTCGTCCAGCTTCACGTCGAGGTCGACCGACGCGATCATCTTGCCCATCTGCTGGAACATCCCGACCATCTGTTGCAGCTGGGCCTGGTTTTGCGGCGGGGCCACCGCCGCGAGGCGTCCGATCCAGTTGCCGAGCACGCCATACATCTTGCCGTCGAGGTGCATGCGCATCAGGCGGTCGCCGTTGCCGGCGGGAGCGCTCAGGGTGCCGGGAAGCCTGGCTTCTTCGTCTTCGCCGATGCCGGTTACCAGCGCATTGGCGTTCGCCGCCAGCCAAGCCTGATTGCCGCCGCCCAGCGTGGCCTGCCATTGGGGCGGGAGGTCGAACGCCACCGGCTTGCCGTCGATCGGAATGGTCTTCAGCGCGAACTGCGGCAGGGTCTGCTGGATCTGTTGCGTCAGCGCGGCGGGATTGGAACTCGCGACCAGCACCCGCCCCGCGATTTGCGGACCGGCTTCCCACTTGTCCAGCACCACGCGGAAGCCCAGCAGCGACGCCGATTCCGGCGGCATCTGCAGCGGCGGGTTGGCGGCGGTCTGCGCGAACCGGTTGAGCGATTGCAGCGCGGGACACTGGTAGGTCTTTTCAGCCGCGGCCTTGGCGCGGCCCTGGACGAAGTCCTGCCATTTCTTGAGCGGCAGCGCCATCACCATGTCGAACATCGAACCGTCCGGCGCTTCGTCCATGCCGGGCACCGGCTGCTTCAATGCGGTCAACGCGCCGAGCAGGGAAGGCGCCAGTTGCACGTCGATGCTGTAGCGCATTTCCTGCGCGGAGTAGGTCCGGAAACCCACGCTCGCGAGCGGCGCCTGGTCGGCCAGCGAGGTGAACTCGCTGGCGCAAACCGGGTTGGCCAGCGAACCGCCCAGGTCTTTGGCGAATTCCTGGGTGATCGCGTCCTTGCCGTCGTACAGGTTCGCGAACAGTTTCGGCAGGTCGACGTAACCCGAACCGTAATCGCTGTAGCCGTGTTCGCCATTGAGTTTGGCGAGGCGGTCCGCGGCGTTGCTGGCCGGTTTGGTCAATCCCAGCAGTTGCCTGAGCATGTCGGGGCTGGCGTTGGCCGGCGCGACGGTGGCGACCAGCTGGCTGCCTTCGATGGCGACCAGCACGTGCAACTTGGCGTCGTTGCCGCCGATCACCCAGTAAGTCTGCTTGTCGAGGGTTGCGGTGGGCGTGGTGACGCCCGCGCGCTTTTCGACGCGCGCCCAGAACGCCTTGAAGTTGCCGGGCGAGGCCAGTTCGACGCGCGCAACGGGCACGTCGCCGATGCCGTAGATCGCGGACAGGGCGGATTGCGACAAGCCGAGCGTCTGCGCCATCTCCCTGGTCGAATGCACGTCGGCCAATTCGGCCTGCACGGCGTCCAGCACCTTGGCCATCTCGGGATCGCGATCGCTGAGCGACGCGGCGATCCTGCCGAGTTGCTGGATGCGCAGCGAGATCATCGAGTCGCTGGCTTCGCCCCAGGTCGCGGCGACCTGGGCGGGCGCGCCCTTGAAATTGGCGAACAGGTACGGGGTGTCGGCGGGCGCGTAGGTGATCGGCGCGTTCGAGGCGACATGCTTGCCGCAGGCCGCGAGCAGCAGGACGGAAAGGCAGGCAGCCGTGACGGCTGTCCGGCGCGGGACTGGGCGCATGGATTATTCCTTGTTCCCCGGAATGAAGGGACGATTATGCGGGCGGCGCGAGCAGTTCCGCCAGCACCGCCATCCGCACCGCGACGCCGTTGGCGACCTGGTCGAGGATGCGCGACTGCACGCCGTCGGCGACTTCGGGCGCGATCTCGATGCCGCGGTTGATGGGTCCCGGGTGCAGCACCTGGCAAGCCTTCGCCGCCAGCGCGAGGCGGCGCGCGTCCAGGCCGTAATGCGCGTGGTAATCGGCCGCATCGGGGAATTGCGTGTCGGCCATGCGTTCCTTCTGGATGCGCAGCATGATCACCACATCGGCGCCTTCGAGCGCAGCGTCGAACTCCTCACCCGTCGTGCAACCGGGAAAGTCGTCCAGCGTTTGCGGCAGCATCGCGCGCGGCGCGCACAGGCGGATGTCGCGCGCGCCGAGCGTGTGCAGCGCCTGAGCGTCGGAGCGCGCGACCCGCGAATGCCTGATATCGCCGCAGATCGCGATGCGCAGGTTTTCGAAATCGGGCCGGCGCTGGCGGATCGTCAGTGCATCCAGCAAGCCTTGCGTCGGATGCGCGTGGGTGCCGTCGCCGGCGTTGACCACCGCGACGTGGCTGTAGGCGTGCTGCGCGAGGTAAGCCGGCATGCCGTTCTCGTTGTGGCGCACCACCAGCGCATCAAGGCCCATTGCCTCCAGCGTGTGCAGGGTGTCGAGCAGGCTCTCGCCTTTGACGGTGGACGAACGCGACAGGTCGAAGTTGATGTTGTCCGCGCCCAGCCGTTTCGCCGCCAGCACGAAGGAGGTGCGCGTGCGCGTGGAGGGTTCGAAGAACAGCGTCAGCACGGTGCGTCCGGCCAGCAGTTCGCGCGGCGCGCCATGGGCGCGAAAATGTTCGGCGCGATCGAGCAGTCGGGTGATGGCGGCGCGGTCGAGGTCTTCGAGGGTGAGCAGGTGGCGCATGGAAATCAGGACGTTTGGGTCAGCCAGCTTTCAAGGATAACCGCCGCCGCCAGCGAATCGATGTTGGCGGCATCGCGGCGCCGCGCGGCGCCGGCCGCGCGCTGCATGGCGAACCTGCGCGCGGCTTCCTGCGAGGTGTGCCGTTCATCGACCAGGTGCACCGGCAGGCCGCTGCGTTGCGCCAGCGCATCGGCGAATGCGCGCGCGCCGCGCGTGACCTTCTGCTCGCCACCGTCCAGCGTCAGCGGCAGCCCGACGACCAGCGCGTCCGGTTTCCATTCCGCCAGCAGCGCGTCGACGCGCGCCCAGTCCGGTTCGCCGGCATTCACCTGCAGCACCGGCAATGGTCGTGCGGATTGGCTGATGCGATTGCCGCTCGCGACGCCGATCCGGCGCGCGCCGTAATCGAATCCGAGCACACAACTCATGCGCGGCCAGAGTAAGAGGCGAGATTCGCCGGATTGATTCCCACCAGCGCCACCGCCGCGCTCCAGCGCTCGTCGAGCGCGGTCTCGAACAGGATGCGGTCGTTGGCCTGCACGGTCAGCCACGCGTTCTCGCGCAGTTCCTGTTCGAGTTGCCCCGCGCCCCAACCGGCGTAGCCCAGCGCCACCAGCGCGCGCTCGGGGCCTTCGCCGTCGGCCATCGCGGCAAGGATGTCGCGCGAAGTGGTGACGGTGAGCTGGTCGTTGACGCGGTAGCTCGAATCCCATTCGCGCGTGCCGGAGGTGTGCAGCACGAAGCCGCGCTCGGGCTGCACCGGACCGCCCACCAGCACCGGCGCCGTGGCGATTTCCTCGCGCTCGCAGGGCATGTGCATCTGCCGCAGCACGTCGCCGAGGCGGAAGTCGGACAGCCGGTTCACGACCAGTCCCATCGCGCCATCCTCGTTGTGCTGGCAGATGAAGGTGATGCCGCGCGCGAAATTGGGATCGCCCATGCCCGGCATCGCGATCAGGAAATGGCCGGTGAGCGTGGCCGGGCCGGCGGCGAGCCTGGCATTCGCGGGTTCCCCGCCCGGCGCGGGCGCCGGGCTGCGCCGCGCCGGACGCTTGCCGGAGACGCCGGGTTTGCCGCGCCCGCCAGGGCCGTTGCCGGAAGACTTGACCATGCGCGCTATTGTACGCCGCCGCCTCGCGGCTCACCGTGATTCAGTGCCGCGCGTCGCGAGATGGTTGCCCGGCAGGAACTGCCAGGTGCGCGTGATCGCAAGTTCGGTGATGCGGTGGCCGTTGGCGTCCTTCTCGCGCGGGATTGGCGGGAACGGCGCGGCAAGGTGCACGATGCGGACCGCGGCGTCGTCGAGCACGCGGTGTCCCGAACTGCGGTTCACCGTGACGTCGCGCACGCGGCCGTCCGGCGCCAGCACCACCGTCAGGATCAACTCGCCATGCAGGTGTTGCAGGCGCGCGGCGTCGGGGTAATTGAGATTGCCTATCCGTTCGATGCGATGCACCCACGCCACCTGGTAGGCGGCATCGGCGACGCTGCGGGTGTTCGCCGAGACGTACTTGCGGCGCGGACGGTGCGCGTAGGCTTCCTGTTCCTGCCGGACCTCCTGCGCGAGCCGCGCCATTTCGAGGCGCTGCGGCACCGGGATGGATGCCACCCGTTGGTCCGGGACCGGCTCGTTGCGGGTGTCGCGCTGGCTCGCGATTCGGGTGTCCGTGCGTCCGGTGGTGGTGAGGATGTGCGGGCCGCTCTCGGTTTGTTGCGCGGGCGCGGCGGGCATCAGGGGTTTCGGTGCGATGCCCGCATCGGTGACCGGCAGCGGTCCCGAGAAGGGCGCGCCCGGCCGGTGCGCCCTGGCGCTGTCGCCGCCGCCGGCGTTGTTGGCCTGGGCCAGGAAGTCGGCCTTGTTGGGCGTCTCGTCGTTGGCCGTGTTGATGAGGGTGACGTCCAGCGTCGGCAGGCTGGGTGCGGGCTTGGCGAAGCGGAAGCCGATGCCGAGGATCACGATTGCGTGCAGCATGATCGAGAACAGCAGCGCGACGCCGATGCGGTCGGTGCTGGTCGCAGGATGAAACGTGGATGAGGCGACTGCGTTCATGTCACGGCGTTGCAAGTCCCGAGTCCCGAGCCCCGGCCTCGATCGCGTCAAACACCATGCCCGCAATGTTCAAGCCGAACTGCGCGTCGAGTTCGCGCGCGCAGGTGGGCGAGGTGACGTTGACCTCGGTGAGGTAATCGCCGATCACGTCGAGGCCGGCCAGCACGATGCCGCGACGCTTCAGTGCCGGGCCCACCTCGTGCGCGACCCAGCGGTCACGTTCGGACAAGGGCTGCCCCATGCCCTTGCCGCCGGCGGCGAGGTTGCCGCGGAAGTCGGTGCCCTGCGGAATCCGCGCCAGCGCATACGGCACGGGTTCGCCGTCGACCACGAGGATGCGCTTGTCGCCCTTGACGATCTCGGGGATGTAGCGCTGCGCCATCACGAAGCGTTCGTCGCTGCCCGCGAGGGTCTCCAGGATGGAATTGAGGTTGGGATCGTCGCCGGCGGACAGGAACACGCCGCGCCCGGCCATGCCGTCCAGCGGTTTCAGCACGATCCTGCCGTGTTCGCGCGCGAAGCGGCGCAGCTCGCCGCGGTCGCGCGCGACCAGTGCCGGCGTGCAGCATTGCGGGAACCATTGCGCGGCGACTTTCTCGTTGAAATCGCGCAGGGCCTGCGGGTTGTTGACCACGCGCACGCCCGCGTGTGCGGCGAGGTCCAGCACCAGCGTGTCGTGCAGGAATTGCGTGTCGAACGGCGGATCCTTGCGCGCCAGCACCAGGTCGATGCCGTCCGCGAGCGGTTGCCAGCGCGCTTCGCCCAGCGTGAACCAGTCGCGGGTGTCGTCGCGGACTTCCAGCGGCGCCAGCCGCGCCCACGCCACGCCGTCGCGGACCGCAAGGTCATCCTGCTGCATGTAGCGCAAGGCGTGGCCGCGCCGTTGCGCTTCCAGCAGCAGGGCGAGGGTGGTGTCCTTTTCCGGATGGATGGCGCCGATGGGGTCCATCAGCACGGCGACGGTTTGGATCATGAGGCTTCCACGAACGTTGGCATGGTGTATCTTGGCACAAGCGGTCGATCTTGCCGGGGATGGCATCCGGAATCCGTCTTCAGGGGGACGGATCGAGGGACGTATCGGGAATTGACGTGACGGCCGTCACACAACCTCAGCGGTGTGGCATCCATGTTGCATGGATTCTCACCGCCTCCTCCAAGGGGTGGACTCCTGACCGTGAATGACAACGCGAACCACGACGGCCTGGCCGGACTCAAGGTCATGGTCATCGACGACTCGAAAACCATCCGCCGCACCGCCGAAACCCTGCTGAAGAAAGAGGGCGCCGAGGTGCTGACCGCGGTCGACGGCTTCGAGGCGCTGGCCAAGATTTCCGATCTGCGTCCCGACATCATCTTCGTGGACATCATGATGCCGCGCCTCGACGGCTATCAGACCTGCGCGCTGATCAAGAACAACCACACGTTCCGCTCGACACCGGTGATCATGCTGTCCTCCAAGGACGGCCTGTTCGACAAGGCGCGCGGGCGCATCGTGGGGTCCGAGCAGTACCTCACCAAACCCTTCACCCGCGACGAATTGCTGGACGCCATCCGGCAGCACGTCGCGACCGTCAAATAACGCACGCCGCGCAGCCGAAGCGCAGGGGAATCCAGGCAATGGCACACATCCTCATCATCGACGACTCGCCCACCGACGTGAAGATTTTTTCCGGCGCGCTGGAGCGGGCGGGCCACAAGGTCACCGCGGTCGCGAGCGCCGAGGCGGGCATCGCCGCGGCCCAGAAAGACAAGCCCGACCTGGTGCTGATGGACGTGATCATGCCGGGCATGAACGGTTTCCAGGCCACCCGCAGCCTCACCAAGGATCCGCAGACCAGCGCCATCCCGGTGGTGATCGTCACCACCAAGAACATGGAGACCGACCGCATGTGGGGCATGCGCCAGGGCGCCAAGGACGTGCTGGTCAAGCCGGTCAGCGAGAAGGACCTCGTGGCCAACGTCGCCAAACACCTTGCCGCGCAGGCCTGACCGCCCATGAGCAAGAAGCGCTCCCACGACAGGCACCACCGCGGCGACGAAGCCCGGCAGCAGCCGGTCGCGGAGAGCGCCGGCGTGGTGCAGCCCGCGGGCGCGTACGTGCTGCTGGCCGACTACGAGCGCCGCAGCCTCGCGCACGATCCCGGCGTGCCGGAGCAGATCGAGGCGCCCGGCCTGTGGCGCGCCATCGGCTTCCGGGTCGGCGAACACCACTTCGTCAGCGGCATCGACGAAATCAGCGAAATCCTGATGTCGCCGCCGCCGGTCACCAGCATTCCGTCCACCCGCCCGTGGTTGCTCGGGGTCGCCAATGTGCGCGGCAACCTGATCGCGATGGTGGACCTGAAGCAGTTCCTGTTCGAGCAGCGCACCCACGTCACCGGCCGCGCGCGCGTGCTGGTGGTGAAACAGAGCGGCGGCAACGTGGGCCTGCTGATCGACGAGTTGCTGGGCCAGCGCAACCTGACCGATGCCGATCGCGTGGGCGCCGAGGGCGAGGCCGATGCCAGGCTGGCGCGCTTCGTCACCGAGAACGTGACCACGGGATCCGTCCGGCTGGGCCGCTTCAGCATGGTGGAGTTGACGCACACGCCGGAGTTCCAGCACGCGGCAATCTAGGGGTGCGATCGATCCCGATCGCGTTTGGGTGCTTTGGGGTATTGGAGGGGTTGCAGACGATGAATACCAGAACGGTCAGCCTTGACAAGGCTTCCAACAGCAGCCGCTCCGAATCGACTGTGCATACGACAGACATGGCAATGAGGTGGCAATCATGAGCGCGAATTCCGGTGCGGCACGCCAGCGTGCGTCCCTGCAGACCTGGCTGATCCTGTTCCTGCTGGCGGCGATCATCCTCGCTGGCGCGGACTTTTTCCTGTTGAACCGGCACGACAGCCAGGACCGGTCGGCGGCGCAGCTCACCACCCAGATCCAGGTGAACTCGCAGCAGGTCGCCAACTTCGCCTTGCAGGCCGCCAACGGCAACATCGACGCCTTCAAGGAATTGGCCAGCACCCGCGCGGCCATCGCCGCGGCGGTGCAGCACCTGAACCAGGGCGATTCCGCGACCGGTCTGCCGGCGTACGGCGACGCGATCGGCGTGCGCGAGCCGGTGGCCGCCCTCACGAAATCGTGGAACCAGCTCTCCGCCGACCTCGGCAAGATCGACGCCAACAGGGACGCGGTGCTGGACTCGGCTTCGCAGGCGGCCACCTTCAACCAGCAGATGCCCGACCTCAACTCCAAGATCAACCAGGTCATCAACATCCTGCAATCCAAGGGATCATCCTCGCAGATCTACACGGCTTCGCAACTGATGGTGTCGGGCGACCGCCTGATCCGCCGCGTGGGCGACGTGTTGCAGGGCGGCGCGGATTCCGCGTCGGCGGCCAACGGTCTCGCGCTCGACTCCACCAACTACGGTGCGACCCTGAAGCAGCTCGCCGACGGTTCCTCCGGCGAGGCGGAGCGGATTCTCGCGGGCGTGCAGAAATCCTGGTCGGGCCTGGAAGCGCCGGTGCAGAAGGTGATCGCGGCCGCGCCCACGCTGGTGACGGTGAAGAACGCCGCGACCCAGGCCTCGGTCGACTCGCAGGACGTGCTGCTGAGGGCCAACGGCGTGTCCACCGCGCTCGGCAAGTTGCCGCAGACCCGGCCGTTCCCGAACGTGTGGTGGGGCCTCCTGGGCGCCGTCGCCGCGGCGGTGCTGGCGGTGTTCCTGGCGCTCAACTTCATCCGCACCGAGCGCAAGCGTTCGGCCGAAAGCCGCAGCCTCAACGAACGCAACCAGCAGGCCATCATGCGCTTGCTGGATGAAATGGGCACGCTCGCGGAAGGCGACCTGACGGTGAAGGCGACCGTGACCGAGGACATCACCGGCGCGATCGCGGACTCCGTGAACTTCGCGGTCGAGGCGCTGCGGTCCCTCGTGACCACGATCAACGAGACCGCGGTGCGGGTATCGTCGGCCGCGCAGGAAACCCAGGCCACCGCCAAGAACCTCGCGGACGCGGCCAACCAGCAGGCCGAACAGATCACCTCGGCGTCGGCCAAGATCAACGAGATGGCGGTGTCCATCGACCAGGTGTCGCGCAATTCCGCCGACAGCGCGGAAGTGGCGCAGCGTTCGGTGCAGATCGCGTCGAACGGCGCGCAGATCGTGCGCCAGACGATCAGCGGCATGGACTCGATCCGCGAGCAGATCCAGGAGACGTCGAAACGCATCAAGCGCCTCGGCGAGTCCTCGCAGGAAATCGGCTCGATCGTGGAGCTCATCAACGACATCGCCGAGCAGACCAACATTCTGGCCTTGAACGCGGCCATTCAGGCGGCCTCGGCCGGCGAGGCGGGCCGCGGTTTCGCGGTGGTCGCGGACGAGGTGCAGCGATTGGCCGAACGCGCCACCGGTGCCACCAAGCGTATCGAGACGCTGGTGCAGACCATTCAATCGGACACCAACGAGGCGGTCAGTTCCATGGAGCAGACCACCACGCAGGTGGTCAACGGCGCGCGGCTGGCCGAGGACGCCGGTACCGCGCTGGGCGAAATCGAAAAGGTGTCGAACAATCTCGCCGGACTGATTCAGGGCATTTCCAGCGCGGCCAAGCAGCAGTCCGCGGCGGCCACCAACATCAGTTCGACGATGAGCTCGATCCAGCAGATCACCGCGCAGACTTCGGTGGGCGCGAACCAGACCGCGGAATCGATCGGCAACCTCGCGCAGCTCGCGCAGGAGCTGCGTCGTTCGGTGGCCGACTTCAAGCTGCCGGCATAAGCGGTACCACTGTCCATGACCGCGGGTGACGAGATGATGTCCACGGCGACCGGCGAAACCGGCGTGGCTTCGGTCGCGCCCGCAACGATGGTGCAGGAAGCGGAAGGCGCTGCGCGGAAGCCGACGATGCGACTCGAAGAACATCTCGATTTCTCGACCCTCGGTTGGGTCAAACCGCAAATCGACGAACTCCTGTCGGAGGCCCGCCAGTCGCTCGAAGCCTACGCGGAAGACACCGAAGACACGCGCCTGATGCAAAGCTGCGCAGGCCTGCTGCACCAGGTGCTCGGCACCTTGCGCATGGTCGAGTTGTACGGCGCGGCCGAACTTGCCGGGGAAATGGAGCAACTGGCCGAAGCCGTGCCGGAAGGCAAGGTCGGCGACCGCGACGTGGCGCTGGGCGCGCTGATGCGCGGCCTGGTGCAGTTGCCGGATTACCTCGACCTGATCGAAAGCAGCCACAAGGATATTTCCATCGTCCTCCTTCCGCTGCTCAACGAACTGCGCGACGCGCGCGGCGTGGAAGCGCTCGATCCGCGCGTGCTGTTCCATCCCGACATCGACCGGCCGCTGCCGCCGGACGCCGCGGGCGCGCGGGTGGCGTATCCGTTCGCCGACCTGCGCCAGCGCGTCACCCAGATCCGCACGCGTTTCCAGGTGCAGTTGCTGGCCTGGACCCAGGGCAAGCAGCCGAATTTCGCCGAGATGCGCGACGCCATGGACGAGTTGCGCGCGGTTTGCCACGCCGAGCCCGCGCGCCGCCTGTGGTGGGTGGCCGGCGGCGTGCTGGAAGCCCTGCAGCAGGGCCGCCTGGACCATCATCTCGCAAGCCTGCGCCAGCAGTTCGGCCAGCTCGACCGCACCATCCACCGTGTGCAGGATCAGGGCGAGGAAGTGTGCGGCGACGAGGATGCGCGCGAACTGGTGCGCACCCTGCTGTTCTCGGTCGCCAACGCGACGCCCGGCCCGGGCCGCACCGACATCATCGCGCAGTGCTTCGCGCTGGACCGCATGGTGCCGTCGGAAGCCGAACTGGAACACGCGCGCGCGGCGATGTCGGGCCGCAACCGCGCGCTGCTGGACACCGTGGCCAAGGCGGTGCGCGAGGATCTGCTGCGGGTCAAGGAAGGACTCGACATCTTCCTGCGCCGCGACGACCGCAATCCGCAGCAACTGGCGCCGCAAGTCGAGATCCTGCACCGCGTCGGCGACACCCTGGACGTGCTGGGTCTGGAAGCGCCGGCGAAGATGATCGCCGAGCAGCGCAAGGTGATCGCCGCGGTGATCGACGGCAAGCGCGAGGCCGCGCCCGAGACCATCCTCGACGTCGCCAGCGCGCTGCTGTACGTCGACGCGTCGCTGGACGAGCACATCGAACACCTCGGCGCCGGCGACGGCTCCGGCGAGGCGCTGCCGCTCAGCGAAGGGCGCAAGATCATGCGCGCGCTGATGCGCGAGGCCGGCGCCAACCTCGCCAGGGTCAAGGACGCCCTGACCGCGTTCATCGAATCCGCGTGGTCGCACCAGCGGCTCGCCGACGTGCCCAAGCTGATGGCCGAAGTCGGAGGCGCACTGCGGATCCTGAATCTGCAGCGTCCGGCCGAACTGGTCGACGGCATCGACTGTTACATCGACAACGAATTGATCGTCGACCGCCGGGTGCCGACGGTCGACGAGATGGACACGCTGGCCGACGCCATGGCCAGCGTCGAGTACTACCTCGAGATCGGGCGCGACACCAGTTCCAGCGACCACCGCATTCTCGACGCCGCCCAGCACAGCCTGGAGCGCCTGCACTACTGGCCGGTTCCGCGGCGGCGCGCCGCAAGCGCGCCCGCCGAGTCCGTTTCGGCCGAATCCGCGCCGGCCGCGGAAGCCGCCGTCCCGGCACCACCCGTGGTTGCCCGCGAGAAACCCATCGGCAAGGGCGTACCGCTGGCGGTCGACATTCCGGTCGCGCCGGCGCCGACCGCGGAAACCCCCACGCCCGGCGTCGGTCCCGGCAAATGGGTCGAAGTTGACGAGGAAGTGCTGGAGCCGATCGAGGGCGCCGGCGTGCCGGTCAATACCGCGTTCCACGATGCGGCGGGCATCGACGAGGAAATCCGCGAGGTCTTCGTCGAAGAGGTGGGCGAGGAAATCGCCAACATCAACGTCAACCTGCCGGCCTGGAAGGCCAACCCCGACGACCTCGACACGCTCAAGAACGTGCGCCGCTCGTTCCACACCCTGAAGGGCTCCGGCCGTCTGGTCGGCGCGATGGCGCTGGGCGAGTTCAGCTGGAAGATCGAGAACATGCTGAACCGCGTGCTCGATCGCACCATCCCGCCGGACGCCAACGTGCAGGAGGTGGTGGACGCGGCCGTCGCGACCCTGCCCAGGCTGCACGCGGGATTGCAGGGCCAGCCCGTCGTGCTGGATCCGCCGCTGGACGCGATCATGCAGGTCGCCGACAAGCTCGCCGCGGGCGAATCCGCGCGGATCGCCGACTTGTCCGAAGGCTACCGCAAGGTCACGCGCAAGGTGCGCCGCTGGGTGCCGCTGGCCGAACCCGAAACGGCCGCGGCCGCCGAGGCGCCGGTCGCGGTGTCCGAACACGTCATCACCTCGCCGGTCACCGGCCTGCCGCTGGTGGACCCGATCCTGCTGGACGTCCTGCGCACCGAGGTCGGCCAGCATCTGCAAGGCATGCGCGATTACCTCGCGCGCAACGCGCATCACGACATCGGCGTCGACGACGAATTGGTGCGCGCGGTGCACACCCTGCACGGTGCGGTCGCGATGGTGGGCATCGGGTCGCTGGCGGACATGCTCGCACCGCTGGAAGTCTGGATCCGCCGCATGCACAGCGCGGGGGTGCCGCTGGATCGCGAAGGCTGCGACGCGATGCGCGACGCGGTGGCGATGACCGACCACGTGATGGCGCAATTCGACGCGCCGGTGCCGGACGTGCCGGACACCACCGCCTTGACCGAGCGCCTCGCGGCGCTGCGCGACCGCTGGCCCGAAGCCGCGGCGTTGGGCGCGCCGCGCACGCCGTCCGAGGATGTCGCCGCAACGGCCGCCTCCGGGTTTGCCGAGGAAGACGTGGACGACGGCATCGCCGCCGTCGGTCTGGCGCCAGCTTCCACTTTGCCCACCGAAGACGATGCCGAGGCGCTCGCCGCGCGTGCGCAGGCCGAGCGCATCGCCGTCGAAAAAGCGGAACAGGAACGCATCGCGGCGGAACAGGCCGAGCAGCAGCGCCTTGACGCCAAGCGCGCCGAGCAGGAACGCCTTGCTGCGGAACGCGTCGAGCAAGAGCGCCTCGCCATCGCAAAAGCCGAGGCCGAACGGATCGCCGCCGAACAGGCCGAAGCCGAACGCGTCGCGGCCGAAAAAGCGGAACAGGAACGCCTCGCTGCGGAACGCGCCGAGCAGGAGCGCCTCGCCACCGAAAAAGCCGAGGCCGAACGGATCGCCGCCGAACAGGTCGAAGCCGAACGCGTCGCGGCCGAAAAAGCGGAACAGGAACGCCTCGCTGCGGAACGCGCCGAGCAGGAGCGCCTCGCCACCGAAAAGGCCGAGGCCGAGCGGATCACTGCCGAACAGGCCGAAGCCGAACGCATCGCGGCCGAAAAAGCGGAACAGGAACGCCTCGCTGCCGAGCGTGTCGAACAAGAACGGCTCGCCGCCGAACGGGCTGAGCAGGAGCGCCTTGCTGCCGAAAAGGCCGAAGCCGAACGCATCGCCGCAGCGCGCGCCATCGCCGCGCGTGAAATCGCCGCCGCGGCGCTGCCGTCGTTCCCGGACGATCCGCAACCGGAGGGTCCGATCGACATCCCGGGCCTGGATCCGGAGCTGGTCGGCCTGTTCACCGAGGAAGGCAACGAACTCCTGGATTCCAGCGACAGCCTGATGGCGGCGTTGCGCGACGCGCCGGGCGACGTCGAGCGCGTGCGCGGACTGCAGCGCAACCTGCACACCCTGAAGGGCGGCGCGCGCGTGGTCGGCATCGCCGCGGTCGGCGACCTCGCGCATGCGATGGAAACGCTGCTGGAGAAGGTCGGCGACCGCAAGCGTGAACTGGCGCCGATCGAAGTGGATTCGCTGGAGCGTGCCTTCGACCGTCTGCACGACATGGTCGCACGCATCGAACAGGGCCGCGCGGTCGCGCCGCCCGTGAATGCGATCGAGCGCTTCAACGCGCTGGCCGAAGGCCGCCCAGTAGACGGTGCGGCTGCGCCTGCGGCCAGGCCGGAGCCCGCGAAGCCCGCGCCGCGTCCCGCGCCGGTGGCGGCGCCCGCGCCGCGGCTCGCGCCGCAGATCGAGGACACCGAAACGCGTGCGCAGGCGGAGCTGATCCGCGTGCGTTCGGACCTGCTCGACTCGCTGGTCAACGCGGCCGGCGAGGCCTCGATCTACCGCGCGCGCCTGGAACAGCAGGTCGGCAACTTCCGCTTCAACCTGGTCGAGCTCGACCAGACCGTGGCACGCCTGCGCGAGCAGTTGCGCAAGCTCGAGATCGAAACCGAAACCCAGATCCTGTCGCGCTACCAGCGCGAGAACGAAGCCGGCCAGGGCGCGGCGTTCGATCCGCTGGAGCTCGACCGCTTCTCCAACCTGCAGCAGTATTCGCGCGCCCTGGCCGAGTCGGTGTCGGACCTGGCCTCGATCCAGGACATCCTGGACGATCAGGCGCGCCAGTCCGAAACCCTGCTGCTGCAACAGTCGCGCGTCAATTCGGATTTGCAGGACGGCTTGATGCGGACTCGCATGGTGCCGTTCGAATCGATGGTGCCGAACCTGCGCCGCACCCTGCGCGGCGCGGCCGATGAACTCGGCAAGCGCGCCCAGTTGCGCGTCGAGGGCGCGCAGGGCGAAATGGACCGCAACGTGCTGGAGCGCATGAAGGCGCCGTTCGAACACATGCTGCGCAACGCGCTGGCGCACGGCATCGAGGATCCGGCCGAGCGTGTCGCGCGCGGCAAGCCGATGGAAGGCACCGTCACCATCGAAGTGGGTCGCCGGGGCACCGAAGTGCTGGTGCGGGTGTCTGACGACGGCGCCGGTTTCGACCGCGACGCCATCCGCGCCAAGGCCATCGAACGCGGCCTGCTGCAGCCCGACGTGCCGATCGCGGATTCCGAACTGTTCAACTTCGTGCTGCAGACCGGTTTCTCCACCGCCGGCGAAGTGAGCCAGATCGCCGGCCGTGGCGTCGGCATGGACGTGGTCGCCAACGAGATCCGCCAGCTCGGCGGATCGCTTGCGATCGAATCCGAGCGCGGCCGCGGCACCACCTTCAACATCCGCCTGCCGTTCACGCTGGCAGTGACCCAGGCGATCACGGTGCGCACCGGTGACACCACGTTCGCGGTGCCGATGACCTCGGTGCAAGCGGTGTCGCGCATTCCGCGCGACGAGATGGCCGCACGCATGGCCGGCGGCGACCGCGCCGTCAGCTACGCTGGCGAGGAATACCAGTTGCACGAACTTTCGGAGCTGCTCGGGTTGCCGTCTTCGCACGCGATCGAGGACAGCACCGGCCAGTTGCCGCTGCTGATGGTGCGCGCGGGCGACCTGCGCGCGGCGATCCACATCGACAGCGTGATCGGTTCGCGCGAGATCGTGGTCAAGCCGGTCGGCCCGCAAATCAGCAACGTGCCCGGCATGTTCGGCGCCACCATCATGGGCGACGGCTCGGTGATGCTGATCCTCGATCCCGCGCCGCTGGTGCGCCACGCGGTCGCGAGGCAGGCGGCCGCCGCGGCGGGCGTCGAGACAATGGAAGGGCAGGCCGTGATCGAGCCGGCCGGTCCGGCGGCGGCAGTGCCGCGCGCCGAGGAGGGCGGTCCGCGCCTGGTCATGGTGGTGGACGATTCGATCACGATGCGCAAGGTCACCACACGCGTGCTCGAACGCGAGCAACTGGAAGTCGTCACCGCGAAGGACGGCGTGGACGCGCTGGAGAAGTTGCAGGAACGCATCCCCGACGTCATGCTGCTCGACATCGAGATGCCGCGTATGGACGGGTTCGAGTTGGCCACGCACATGAAGAACGACACGCGCTTCCGCCACGTGCCGATCATCATGATCACCTCGCGCACTGGCGAGAAGCACCGCGAGCGCGCGTTCGAGATCGGCGTCGACCGCTATCTCGGCAAGCCGTACAGCGAACCCGACCTGTTGCGCAACGTGAAGGAGATGCTGGAGGCGCGCCATGCCTGACCACGCGGCCCACGAATTGCCGCGCATCGCGCTGGTGTACGGCCAGGAAGCCGCGGCCGCGCATGTGCGCGAAGCCGTGGATGGCCAAGTCGAGGTCGTGTACGCGGCCACCGCTGGCGAGTTCGACGTCGGGCGCATGCGCGACACGCGGGCGACCGCGGCGCTGGTGAACCTCGATGACGGCGGCTGGCTGGATGCGATCGAGGCGCCCCTGCACGCCGCCGGCGTCACGGTGGTCTACAACGATCCCGAAATTTCGCGCGGGTTGGATGGGTGGGAGCGTGCGCGCTGGCTGCGGCACCTCGTCGCCAAGCTGCGCGGCAGCCGCGACGTGGATCCGCCGCGTCCCGGCGCGATTGCATCGCCCGCGCCCGCCGCTGCGGAGGATGCCGGTGCCGCGGCGGCTCCGGCCGATGCCGGGCTGACTGCATTGCCGCTGTCTCCCGAGGAGATCGAAACCATGACCGTCGACCTCGTTGCCGAACAGGAGCCCGCTCCCGCGGCGGCGGCGGAGAACGTGGCGGCCGTGAACGGCGCGCCGGCCGACGTGATGGCCATGGACCTTGCGATTGATGAGGCAGCAGCCTCCGCCAGCAAGGCCGGCTCCGGTCGGTCCGAGATCGCGGATGCCGAGCCGGAAACACATGGCTTGCCCGCGGAGCCGGACGCCGATTTCAGTCCCGAGGGCGCGCTCGACGTGGACACCGAAGCATTGTCGGCGATGATCGATGCCAGGCTTGCCGAGCCGGTGGTGTCATCCGAATCATCGGAAGTCTGGCGCGTCGCCGCCGCCGCGGAACCATCGCGGGTCGATACGTCGGCCGGCGTGGAAGCGCTTGCTCCGTCCGCCGCCGCGGCACGCGATGACGCCAACGTGCTGGCGAGCCTGCCTTCGCTGGATGACTGGCAATTGGTCGATCCCGAGACGCCAGCGGCGGCTGTCGAAAAACAGGAACAGAAGGCGCCCGAAACGGCGTGGGCGGAGACCCTCGCCGGACTGGAACTGGTGCCGATGGAAACCGTCGTTCCGCTCAGGATCAACGCCGACCCCATCGAACGCTGGCTGCATGGCAGCGAGCCCGTGAAGCCGGTCGAGACCGACGGCGCCGCTCAGGCCAACGGGGGCAAGGCATGAGCGCCGTCGAATCGCTGCCCCGCGAAATCCGCGGCGTCATGCTGCCGGTCACGGGCGGGCGCCTGCTGGTGCCCAACACCACGATGGCCGAAGTCATCACCTACGCGCACCCCGTGCCGGTCGCGGGCGCGCCATCCTGGCTGCTGGGGCGTCTCGCGTGGCGTGGCTGGGGCTTGCCGGTGCTCGCGTTCTCCGCGCTGGCCGGCGTCGCGGACGCCGAGTCCACCGACAACACGCGCGTGGCGATCCTGAAGGCCTTGAGCGGGCACGCACGCCTGCCGTATTTCGGCGTGCTGACCCAGGGCTTCCCGCGCCTGACGCTGGTTTCCGAAGACCTGCTGGCCGTCGATCCCGATGCCGGCGCGCTGCCGACCGGCGTGCGCGAGCAGGTGCGCGTGCACGACGAGGCGGCCTGGATTCCCGACCTCGCGGCCGTCGAGAACCTGATCATCGGGGCGTTGAACGTTGCCGCTTGAATACATCGCGACCCGCGTCGCCGAAGTGGGCGACGGCCTCTTTGTCCGGCGCGCGCTGCCGAGCCGGCAGCGGCGCACGGTCGGTGCGTGGTGTTTCCTCGATCATCTCGGGCCGGTCGATTACAAGGTCGGCGGCGGACTGAACGTCGGCCCGCATCCGCACATCGGCCTGCAGACCTTCACCTGGATGATCGAAGGCGAGGTCGTGCATCGCGACAGCCTCGGCAACGAGCAGACCATCCGCCCCGGACAGGTCAACCTGATGACAGCCGGGCACGGCATTGCGCACGCCGAGGATTCGCCGCCCGATCGAGACGGACACGCCCATGCGGTGCAACTTTGGATTGCGCTGGACGAAGCGCACCGCCACGGTCCGCCCGCGTTCCGCAACTATCCGGTGTTGCCGGTGATCGAACGCGGCGGTTGCCGGTTCACCCTGCTGGCAGGCTCGCTGTTCGGCGCAACCTCGCCGGTCGAGGTGTTCTCGCCGATGCTCGGCGTGGATGTCGCGATGCGGGCGGCCGGCGAAATCACGGTTCCGATCGATCCCGCCTTCGAACATGCCCTGCTGATGCTGGAAGGCACGGCTGTGCTGGACGGCGAACCCGTCACGCCGGACGCCTTGGCCTGTCTCGAACCCGGGCGCGATCGGATCGTGCTGCGCAGCGAAGCGTCCGCGCGTTGCGTGCTGATGGGCGGCAAGCCGTTCGGCGAGGACATCCTGCTGTGGTGGAATTTCGTCGCGCGCACGCCGGAAGAAATGGCCGCAGCCGTGCGCGACTGGAACGAGGGCACGCGTTTCGGCGAGGTGCATGGCAGTCCGTCGCATCCACTGGTGGCGCCCGACCTGGCCGGGCTGCGCCTGCGCGCACCGCGCAATTGAACTCACAGGTCGCCGTGGATCGCCTGCAGCGCGGCGATCGCGGCAAGGCCGGCGGTTTCGGTGCGCAGGATGCGCGGGCCGAGCGAGAGGTTGACGAAACCGGCTTCGCGCAACACGGCGAGATCGCGTTCGCCGAAGCCGCCTTCCGGGCCGACCGCCAACGTCACCGCGCGCGGCGCGGGTTGCAGTGCGCGCGGACGGAGGCCGTCGCCGGGGTGCAGCACCAGGCGCGCGCTGTTGTCCGCGTGCTCCAGGGTCGCCAGCCAGCGATCCAGCGCCCGCGGCGCCTCGATTACGGGGACGACGGCGCGCCCGGATTGTTCGCACGCGGCGATCGCGACCGCGCGCCAGTGCTCGATACGTTTCGCGGTGCGCTGGCCGTCCAGCTTCACCTCGCTGCGTTCGGTCACGAGCGGGACGACCGCGGCGATGCCAAGCTCGACCGCCTTCTGCACGATCCAGTCCATCTTTTCGCCGCGCGCGAGCGCCTGCGCCAGCGTGATGCGCAGGGGCGACTCCGTGGCCGCGGCCACGCGGGTCTCGATGTGTGCCGTGGCTTCGCGCGCGCTCGCCGCGATCAGCCGCGCGGGATATTCATTGCCGTCGCCGTTGAAAAGAACCACGGCGTCGCCCGGCCGCAGGCGCAGGACGCGCACGGCATGCGCCGCGGTGTGGGCGGGCAGACCGATGCATGCATCCGGACCAAGCGGAGCATCGACGTGGAGGCGGGGAATGCGCATGCGATCGCGGAACCATCGGCGCCGGGGCGGAGTCCAAAGTATGAACGAAACCTGTTGCCCGAGACGGCGTATGCTGCCGACGGCCGTCCCGAGGCGGACAATGTCGGCATCCGATCCGGAGGCAAGTCCATGAACAAGCGAATCCTCGTTTCAGCGCTGGCAACCCTTCTTGGAGCGTGCGCGATCTCGGCGGCCGCCTTCGCGCAACAGGACACGGGCACCCAGGCTGCCAATCAAGCCGCCACTCCGCAGGCGCAACCTGCCGCGCAGGCGCAAACGGCCAAACAGCGCGCCGTCCCGCCGGTGAACTCGCGCATGTGCATCCGCGACACCGGCAGCCACATCCCGCCGCCCAAGGGCCAATGCCTGCCGGTGGCCGGCAACAGCTACAGCCAGCAGGATCTCCAGCGCACCGGCGCGACCGACGTGGGTCGCGCGCTGCAGATGCTCGATCCCTCGGTACGCGTGAGCGGCGGACATTAGTATTGCGGTCGTCCCTGATCGCGGCCTCGTTCAAGGCCGTCGTTAGGGGGGCGGATTCGTGTCTGGTGACACCAGAACGGCCGAAAAGCTGCCATCCTTGGCGAAGAGCTCCGTGACCTGACTTGTCACAACAGCCGCTTCGTGTGAGGCGTCAGGTCATCGCGGCGGCAACGCTGTCAATCGCGACATCGACCATCCGGTCGATGTCGATGTCGTCGATGCAGTACGGCGGCAGGAAGTACACCGTGTCGCCGAGGGGCCGCAGCAACACACCATGCTCCAGCGCGTGCCGGTAGAAGCGGCGTCCGCGCCGTTCGGCGCCCGGGTACGGGGTGCGCGACGGCTTGTCGGCGACGAGGTCGAATGCGGCGATCAAGCCGGTCTGGCGGATGCCAGACACGTGCGGATGATCGCGCAACGGTGCGATGCGTTCGGTGAGGTGTGCCGACAGTTTGCCGATGCGTTCCAGCACCGGCTCGTCGCGCAAGATCGCCAGCGATGCCAGCGCCGCCGCGCAGGCGATGGGATTGCCGCTGAACGTATGCGAGTGCAGGAAGGCGTTGTTGGTGGCGTAGTCGCCGAGGAACGCCTGGTACACGTTGTCGGTGGTCAGCACGGCCGAGAGCGGCAGCGCGCCGCCGGTCAGGCCCTTGGACAGGCACAGGAAATCGGGTGTGATCGACGCCTGCTCACAGGCGAACAGCGTGCCGGTGCGGCCGAATCCCACCGCGATCTCGTCGGCGATCAGGTGTACCTCGAATTCATCGCAGAGCTTGCGCAGCCCGGCGAGGTAGACGGGTGAGTGCATGCGCATCCCGCCCGAGCACTGCACCAGCGGCTCGATGATCACCGCGCAGGTTTCTTGCGCATGGCGTTCCAGCAGCGCGCGCAGGTCGGCGAGGCGCCGCAGCGCGACGTCGTCGGCCGATTCCCCGGGTTCGGCATCCAGCCAGTCCGGCGACGGCGCGACGATGGGATCGAACAGCAGCGGTCCATAGACCGCGCGGTACAGCGGCAGGTCGCTGACGCTGAGCGCGCCCAGGGTTTCGCCGTGATACGCGTTCGCCAACGCGATGAAACGCGTGCGTTCCGGATGGCCGGCGTTGCGCCAGTAGTGGAAACTCATCTTCAACGCGATCTCGACTGCGCTGGCGCCATCGCTCGCGTACGCCACGCGCGCAAGGCCGGGCGGTGCGATGCGTACCAATTCCTCGGCCAGTTGCAGCGCCGGCTCGTGGGTGAAACCGGCCAGCATCACGTGATTGAGCTTCGCGGCCTGTTCGGCGATCGCGGCGGCGATGCGCGGGTTGGCGTGGCCGAACAGGTTGCTCCACCACGAACTGATGCCGTCGAGGTAGCGCCTGCCGTCGGCATCGACCAGGAAGGCGCCCTCGCCACGCACGATCGGGATCAGCGGCAACGCGCCGTCGTGTTCGCGCATCTGGGTGCAGGGGTGCCAGACGTGCGCGAGGTCGCGCGCCGCCAGCACGGCATTGAGCGAAGGACGATCGTTCATCTTGCTATGATCGCCGCGGCACCAGGCGTGCTCAAGCAGGTTGCGTGGCGGCGGAAGAGATGATGAGTCCAGCGATTGACGAGGCCTTCCTCGATCACGCCCTTGACGTGGCGCTGCAAGCCGCGCGCGCGGCCGGTGAGCGCATCGACCAGCACTTCCGGCGAGGCGTGGCAGTCGAGGTGAAACCCGATGCGACACCAGTCACGATTGCCGACCGCGAAGCCGAGGACATCATCCGGGAGACATTGCTGCAGGCCTTCCCCGGGCACGCGATTTACGGCGAGGAGCGGGGCCGCACGGGCGCGGGCGAGTTCCTGTGGCTGGTCGACCCGCTGGACGGTACCAAGAGTTTCGTGCGCGGGACGCCGTTCTTTTCTACGCAGATCGCGTTGATGCACGCAGGCGAACTGGTGCTGGGCGTGTCGCACGCGTCCGTCTATGGCGAAACCATGTGGGCGCGGCGTGGCGGCGGCGCGTTCTTGGACGGCCAACGCGTGCGGGTGGCCACCACGCAAACCCTGGGCGACGCCGCGGTGTCGCTCGGCAACATCAAGACGCTGGCGAAGGATGCGCAACGCTGGGCCGCGCTCGGCAAGCTGACCGGCGAGGTCAACCGCGTGCGCGGTTACGGGGACTTCTGCCACTACCATCTTCTGGCGCGTGGCTCGCTGGATGCGGTGATCGAGTCCGACGTGAATATCCTCGACATCGCCGCGCTGGCGGTGATCGTGCGCGAGGCGGGCGGGATCTTCACCAACCTGGAAGGCGGGGCATTGACGCTTGCCACCACCAGCGTACTGGCCGCGACACCGGCCCTGCATGCGGAGCTGCGCCGACGATTCTGAACGGATCGGTTCCAAACGGGACCGGGCTGGCTCGGCGCCCCGCGGGCCGCAATGGGTCTTGACAAAAACGTGAACTGTGTCACGGTTGACAACGCGTATCCGTCCTGATTGTCTGGTGTACGTGTCAGAAGAAGAAGGAGAGCCGGCATGTCCGTCACCAAGGTCATCGAGTTGAGCGCATCCTCCAGCAAGGGCATCGAGGATGCCGTGCGCCACGGTCTGGAAAAGGCAGGCAAGACCGTCAAGAACATCAGGGGCGCGTGGATCAACGACATCAAGGTTGCTACCGACGGCAGCGGCGCGATCCGCGAATGGCGCGTCAACATGCGCATCAATTTCGAGGTCGATTGACGCGCAAGCCGGAAGCGACGCCTGCACGGCCGATCAGGGATTCGCGCAGACGGCAATGAGCGTGAGGGGGTCATGCGGTTGGCAGCGAAACGAGGACGAGCATGAGTGCAGTGACGTGGACCGTAGGTTGCGTCGAGGATGACCCGAACCAGGTTGAACTGTTGCGTCTGTGGCTTGAGCACGCGGGCTACGGCTGCGCGGTGTTCCGCACCGCGAATGATTTCCGACGGCGGCTCGGCAACGAGGCGGTGGACTTGGTGCTGCTCGATCGCAGCCTGCCCGATGCCACCGGGCTGGAGGTGCTGACCTGGATTCGCCACTCGCCCAATGCCAGCCTGCCGGTGATTTTCCTGACCGCGAGCGGCGAGGAGTCCGACATCATCGAGGGGCTGGCCGCCGGTGCCGACGACTACGTGGTCAAGCCGCCCAAGCAGGGCGAACTGCTGGCGCGGGTCGCGGCGGTGCTGCGCCGCCGCGGCGGCGCAGACAGCGACGGCACCGAGACGCTGGAGCTTCCGCCCTACCGCATCGACCAGCAGCGTCGCCAGATCAGCGTCAACGGCAATCCGGTGGAATTGACCCAGCGCGAGTACGAACTGGCGTGCTACCTGTTCCGGCGCCAGGGCCGCATCGTCAGCCGCGATGCCCTGCTGGAAAACGTCTGGAACCTCGCCGGCGACGTCACCACCCGCACGGTCGATACCCACATCAGCCGCCTGCGCAAGAAACTCGGCTTGTCCGGCGAGAACGGCTGGCGCCTGACGGCGGTGTATCAGCACGGGTATCGCATCGAACAGGGTTAAAATCGCCGGATGTTGAACCCGACGATTCTTGAAACGTTGCGGCGCCTGCACGCCGCAGCGTGCGCCAGCGGCGATCCCGAGCCCGACGCGATGACCGTCGCTACCGCCGATCACGATGGCCGCGTGCACGCGCGCATGGTGTTGCTGAAGACCATCGACGAACGCGGGCTCACCTTCTTCACCCGTTACGACAGCGACAAGGGCACGCAGCTTGCCGCCAATCCGCGCGTCGCATTGTGCCTGCACTGGAAGCGGCTGGACCCGGCGGCCCAGGTCCGGATCGAAGGCCGCGCGGAAACGTTGCCGGCAGCGGAGTCCGATGCCTACTTCGCGACGCGCGAACGCTTGAGCCAGATCGGCGCATGGGCCTCGTTGCAGTCGCGCACCTTGCCGGAGCGCGCCGCGCTGGAACGACGCGTCGGCGAGTTCGAACACGAGTTCGAGGGGCGTGAGGTGCCGCGCCCGGCCGAGTGGGGCGGTTATCGCGTGGTGCCCGACATGGTCGAATTCTGGTACGCCGGGGTGCATCGCTGGAACGAGCGCGAGCGCTGGGAGTTGCTTGGGGGTGCGTGGCACAACCGTCTGCTGTATCCGTGATATCCGGTCCCCGCCGAATTGTCTGTCTGACCGAAGAACCGACCGAAGTCCTGTACGCGCTCGGCGAGCAGGATCGCATCGTCGGCATCTCCGGCTTCACCGTGCGGCCGCCGCGTGCGAGGAAAGAGAAACCCAAGGTCTCGGCGTTCACCAGCGCGAAGATCGACCGGATTCTTGCGCTCGAGCCCGACTTCGCGATCGGCTTTTCCGACATCCAGGCCGATATCGCGCGCGAACTGATCAAGGCCGGTGTCGAGGTGTGGATCAGCAACCATCGCTCGGTCGAAGGCATCGTGGCCTATGTGCGCCGGCTCGGCGCGCTGGTCGGCGTCGCGGACAAGGCCGACGCCTACGCGTGCGAACTCGAGGCGCACATCGAGCGCGTGCGCGAGCAGGGCGCCGCCTTGCCGCGGCATCCGCGCGTGTATTTCGAGGAATGGGACGAGCCGCCGATCACCGGCATCCGCTGGGTGGCGGAGTTGATCCGCATCGCCGGCGGCGAGGACGCGTTCCCGGAATTGGCGAACGAATCGCTGGCGAAAAACCGCATCCTCGCCGATCCGATGGAAGTGGCGCGGCGCGCGCCCGACATCATCCTGGCGTCGTGGTGCGGCAAGAAGTTCCAGCCCGGGGCATTGGCCACGCGGCCGGGCTGGGACGCGATTCCCGCGGTGCGCGACCGCGAGTTGCACGAGATCAAGTCGCCGATCATCCTGCAGCCCGGACCTGCGGCGCTCACCGACGGGCTGGACGCGCTGCACGCGATCATCTCGCGCTGGGCTCGCGCGTAGCGTGCGCTCCGCGCACGTTCCTCAATGATGGTTTCGCACGGGTCGCGAGCACGCTCGCTCCTACAGCCAGGCTTCGTAGGAGCCTGCGTGCAGGCGATCGGTTCGGCCGGCGAAGCCGGCGAAACCGCTCCAAAGGCACGTGCGCGGAGCGCACGCTACGCGATGTCGCGGCATCGGCGCCCGGCGGCGAGCGTCAAATCGTGTGCCCGAGATCCACCAGCCACGCCACCACCACCGTCTGCACCAGCAGGATCACCAGGATCGCCAGCACCGGCGACAGGTCGAAGCCGCCGATCAACGGCAGCACCTTGCGAAACGGCTTCAGCACGGGGTCCACGATCTTGCCCAGCAGCGGCACCAGCGGGTTGCGCGCATCGACGTTGACGTAGCTGAGCAACGCCCACACGAAGATCATCACCAGGTACGCGAACATGAAGAAGTTGAGGAGATCGGCCACGCCCAGCACCAGCGTGCCGAGGTTCGATGCCCAGAACTCCGGCACGGTGAAGCGCAGCAGGAAGTTCTTGATGACTTCCAGCAGCCACGCGATCAGCAGTGCGGCGAGGTTGATGCGCCGCCAGGTCGGGATCACGCGCCGTATCGGCGTCAGCACCGGGTTGGTGGCGCGGTACAGGAACTGGCAGATCGGGTTGTAGAAATCCGCGCGCACCGCTTCGGCCAGCAGGCGGAACACGAACAGCGTGACCGCGCAGCCGAAGGCGAACTCGATCAGCAGCGACAGGGCATTGGCGAGATAACTCATGGGGAGCGATCCAGTTCGGCCGACATCTCGGCGCCGCGGCGTTCCGCCGCGGTCAGCGCGCGTTCGACCAGCGCCGCGAATCCGCCTTGCTCGAATACGTCGAGCGCCGCGGCGGTGGTGCCGTGCGGCGAGGTGACGCGCCGACGCAATTCCGCAGCGGTTTCGTCGCTGTCGGCCAGCATGTGCCCCGCGCCGAGGCAGGTCTGCGCTGCCAGCGCGCGCGCGGTGTCGCGCGGCAGGCCGAGTTTCGCGGCGGCGCCTTCCATCGCCTCGACCAGCAGGAAGAAATACGCCGGGCCGGAACCGGACAGCGCGGTCACGGTGTCCATCTGCGCTTCGTCGTCGATCCAGCGCACGATCCCGGCCGCGTCGAAGAGCCGCGTGGCCAGGGCGCGCTGTTCGTCGCTGACATGGCGATTGGCGCACAAGCCGCTTGCACCCGCGCCGACCAGTGCCGGCGTGTTGGGCATGCAGCGGACGATGGCGTGATCCGCGCCCAGCAAACGTTCCAGTTGCGCGATGCGGATGCCGGCGGCGATCGAGATCACCAACGCGCGCGCGCCGCGCAAGGGCTCGGCCAGACTCTCGCAAACCTGCCGCATCACCTGGGGCTTCACCGCCAGTACCACGCAATCCGCGCCGGCCACGGCGTCGGCGTTGTCCGCATGCACCGCGACGCCGAACTCGCGGGCCAGCGCTGCGCGCGCTTCGGCGCGCGGTTCGGCCACGCGGATCGACGCGGCGGGAATCCCGCGCGCCAGTTGCGCGCCGATCAGGCTGCGCGCCATGTTGCCGCCGCCGACGAAGGCGAGGGTGCGGAACTCGGGACTCGGGGCTCGGGACTCGGGCATGCACGCGGAACCTTGCTGCGATTCACGAAGGCCCGATTGTAGCGGCGCTCAACCATGTGGCAGGAGGAAGCGCGTAGGTTGGGCTGACCCCGGACTTGATCCGGGGGAAGCCCAACAGATCCTTCGTATTGGGCTTCCCCGAAAAAGTACGGGTCACCACAACCTACGTTTGCTTTTTCTTCGGTCCCCGGTCCCGCGTCAGCTCTGCGCAGCCAGCCTGCGGCGTGCGCGCTCGGCCCTGCGCTCGCGGCGGCGGCGCGCCTTGGTGGCGAACACCAGGTAGATCGCGGGTGTCGAGAGCAGGGTGAGACTTTGCGAGAAGATCAGGCCGCCCAGCATCGCGATGCCGAGCGGGCGGCGCAGTTCCGCACCCGTGCCGAGGCCGACCACCAGCGGCACCGAGGCCAGGATCGCGACCATGGTGGTCATCATGATCGGCCGGAAGCGCACCAGGCAGGCTTCGCGCACCGCGTCGATCGGCGTGCGGCCCTCGCGTTCGGCGACCAGCGCGAAGTCGATCATCATGATCGCGTTCTTCTTCACCAGGCCGATCAGGAGCACCAGCGCCATGATCGCGACGATCGACAGCGGGGTGTTGGTGACCAGCAGCGCCAGCAGCGCGCCCACCCCCGCGGCGGGCAGGGTCGACAGGATCGTGATCGGGTGCACCAGGTTCTCGTACAGCATCCCGAGCACCAGGTAGACCGCGACGATCGCGCCCAGCAGCAGCCACGGCATGTCCTGCTGCTGCTGCTCGAAGCGCCGGAAGAAGTCGCCGAAGCCGAGCCGGATGTCGCCCGGCATGCGCATGTCGGAAATGGTCTTGCGGATCTGCTGGGTGGCGTCGCTCATGCTCACGCCGGGCGCGAGGTTGAACGACAGCGACATGCTGGTCATCTGGTTGGTGTGCTCGATCTGGCTGGGCGAGACGCCGGATTCCTGGTGCGCGATCGCGCTGATCGGAATCATCTGGCCGCTCGACGAGAGCACCCGGATCGAATTGAGCGCGGCCGGCGATGCCGTCTGCGCGGGCAGCGCGCTCAGCACCACCTGGTAGTTGTTGGTTTCGGAATAGATGGTCGAGATCTGGCGCTGCCCGAAGGCGTTGTAGAGCGCGTCGTCGACCGCCGCCATCGACACGCCGAGACTGGCGGCCTTGGCGCGATCGACCACCATGTTCTGCAGCAGCGAGCCTTCGTCGAGGTCGGTGCCGACGTCACGGAAGATCGGGTTCTTCTTCAATTCGGCCTGCAGCTTCGGCAGCCATTCCTCCAGTTCCGCAGCGTCGTTGGCCTGCAGGCTCACGCTGTACTGGCCGCCCTGGCTGGTGCCCCCGCCACCCGAAGGCAGGTCTTCGTGCGGGCGCAGGCGCACGTCCAGGTCGGGGTATTGCGCGACCTTGGCCGACAGCCGCGCGACCACCATCTGGGTGGATTCGTGGCGGCCTTCGCCCAGCGGTTTCAACTGGATGCTGAACCAGCCGCTGGCGCCGCGCCGGCCGGTGCCGATCGATGCGCCCACGTATTCGACCGCAGGATCCGAGCGCAGCACCTGCATGATGGTGTGGGTGCGCGCCTCGAGATCGGTGAACGACATCGTGGAGCTGCCGCTGGCGCGGCCCCAGATCAGCCCGCTGTCCTGCGGCGGGAAGCTGGTGCCGGACACCTTGGTGAACAGGAAGATCGTCAGGCCCAGCAGCAGCAGCGGCGACCACGCGATCAGCCTGGGATGCCTGTGCAGGCTCCAGTCCAGCGTGACCGTGTAGGCCTTCAGCATGCCGGCGTGGAACGCGTCGAGCATGCGCGAGAGCCGCGACGGTCCGCGTTCGTCCGATGCGCGGTGGCGCAGGAAACGCCCGCACAGGGCCGGCGTCAGGGTCAACGACACCACCATCGACACGAAGATCGCCGCGATCAGGGTGACCGTGAATTCGCGGAAGAACACGCCCAGCATGCCCGGCGCGAACAGGATCGGCGTGAACACGGCGATCAGCGACGCGGTGATCGCGATGATGGTGAAGCCGATCTCCTTCGCGCCCAGCAGCGCGGCCTCGAGCCGCGTCCTGCCTTCGTCGAGGTGGCGGATGATGTTCTCGATCACCACGATCGCGTCGTCCACCACGAAGGTCAGCGCGATCACCAGCGCCAGCAGCGACAGGTTGTCCAGCGTGTAATCCATCGCGTACATCACGATGAAGGCGCCGCACAGCGACAGCGGCACCGCCGCGGACGCGATCAGCGTCGGCGCGAGCCGGCGCAGGAACACCGCCATCGTCAGGATGACCATCGAGAGGCTGATCAGCAGCGTGATCTGCACGTCGTTGACCGAATCGCGGATGGTGGGCGTGCCGTCGAAATAGGGGATCAGGTGCGTGCCCGGCGGCAGCAGGTTGCGCAGGCCCGGCAGCTCGGCCTTGACGCTGTCCACGGTCTCGATCACGTTCGCGTCGGGGCGCTTGAACACCTGCAGCTGGATCGAACGCTTGCCGTTGAAATAGGCGGCCTGGAACTTGTCCTCGGCGCCCTCGTACACGTTGGCGACATCGCGCAGGTACACCGGGATGCCGTTGTGGGTCGCGATGACCAGGTCGGCGAACTGCTGCGCGCTGTGCAGCTGGTCGTTGGCGACGATCGCGGTTTCGGTCCTGCCGTCGCTCAAGAAACCCTGCGGCGAGGTGACGTTGGCCGCGGTGATCGCGTTGCGGACATCGTTGGTGGAAAGCCCCAGCGCATCCAGCTTGTGCAGGTCCACGTCCACCCGCACGCCCGGCTGCGCGCTGCCCGAAACGTCCACCGACGCCACGCCCTGCAACTGGCTGAGGCGCGGCGCAAGCAGGGTATTGGCGGCGTCGAACAGATCGGACATCGGCTGGGTGTCCGAAGTCAGCGCCAGCGAGATCACCGGATCGTCGTTGGGATTGGCCTTGTGCCATTGCGGCATCGCGAGGCCCGAGGGCAGGTCGGGCACCGCGGCATTGATCGCGGCATCGACCTGCTGCGCGGCGGCGTTGATGTCGACGCCGGCGTCGAAGAACAGGATCACGAACGCGCTGCCGTTGGAGCTGCGCGAGTTCATCATGTCGATGCCGGGAATCTGGCCGAGGTGCCGTTCCAGCGGCGCGGCCACCGTCGCCGCCATGGTGGTGGCGCTGGCGCCGGGCTGGCTGGTCGACACCCAGATCGCGGGGAACGAGATCTGCGGCAGTGCGCTGATGCCGAGCAGGGTGTAGCACAGCGCCCCGATCGCGAGCACGCCCGCCGCCAGCAGGGATGTGCCGATGGGGCGCTTGATGAAGGGTGCGGAGATGTTCATGCGCCTTCGCTCCCCTCTCCCTCCGGGAGAGGGGTTGGGGGTGAGGGTATGAGTCTTGCGCTTTGTTCGACTGTGCGTGGAACCGGACCCTCACCCGGCGCTGCGCGCCACCACGGAGTTTTTGTGCCATGGATGGCGGCCCGCCCGGAGGGAGAGGGGATCAGAGATGTGCCATTGTTCAAGCAATGCAACATGCGCACGCCTCACTTCCCGCTCTCGGAAGCCAGCTCGGCGTGACGCCGCTCCGTCCGTTCACGCAACCAGTCCTGGAAGCGTTCCATGTACAGGTAGATCACCGGCGTGGTGTACAGCGTCACCAGTTGCGACAGCAGCAGGCCGCCCACGATCGAGACGCCCAGCGGACGCCGCAGTTCCGCGCCGATGCCGTTGCCCAGCGCCAGCGGCAGCGCGCCGAACAGCGCGGCGAAGGTGGTCATCATGATCGGCCGGAAACGCAGCAGGCAGGCGCGGTGGATCGCGTCGTGCGCACTCATGCCGGTGCGCCGGGCGGTGATCGCGAAGTCGATCATCATGATCGCGTTCTTCTTGACGATGCCGATCAGCAGCACGATGCCGACGATGCCATCCACCGACAACGGCATCCCGAACACGATCAGCGCCAGCAGCGCGCCGACGCCGGCCGGCGGCAGCGTGGACAGGATCGTCAGCGGGTGGATGTAACTTTCGTACAGCACGCCCAGCACGATGTAGATCACGATGATCGCGGCCAGCAGCAGCAGCGCCTCGTTGCCGAGCGAGGACGAGAACTCCGCGGCCTTGCCGATGAAGCCGGTGCGGATCTGCGGCGGCAGGTCCAGCGAGGCTTCGGTGCGGTTGATCGCGTCCACCGCCTGCGACAGCGAATAACCGGGCGCGACGTTGAACGAGATGATCACCGCCGGCAACTGGTTCTGGTGCGCGATCACCAGCGGCGCATCGGTGACCGTCGCGGTGGCCAGCGTCGAAAGCGGCACGGTATTGCCGCCGCCGATCGGAATGCCGGTGTTGGACTGCCCGATGCCGGTCGAAGTCGAGGAGTTGGACGATTTCAGCATGCCGAGGCTGGTGGCGTTGCTGCCGGTCAGCGCCCCGCTGGCGCCGTTCGAACGCACCCTCAGCATGTTCATCAGGTCGGCTCGGTTGCGGAATTGCGGCGCCACTTCCAGCACCACGCGGTACTGGTTCTGCTGGGTGAAGATGGTCGAGATCTGGCGCTGGCCGTAGGCATCGTACAAGGTGTCGTCGATGGTCTGCACCGGCACGCCCAGGCGGCTCGCCGCGGTGCGGTCGATGTCCAGTTTCAGCGCGCGCCCGTTCATCGCGAGGTTGTCGGACACGTCGGCGAGTTCCGGCAACTGCTTCACCGCCTGCACCATCCGGCTCGCGTATTTCGCGAGGTCGGTGGGATTGATCTCCGAAATCGCGTACTGGTATTCGGTGGGCGCCACGGTGGTGTCGAGGGTGATGTCCTGCACCGGCTTCAGGAACAGTTCCACGCCGGGAATATCGGCGACGTCGTTCTGCAGGCTGGCCACGACCGCATCGAGGCTGCCGCGCTGGCCGCGCGGCTTCAGCACGATGCTGATCTGGCCCTGGTTCAGGGTCGGGTTGATCGCGCCCGCGCCGATGAAGGCGGCGACGCCAGCGACCGCGGGATCCTTGCGCAGCGCCGCGGTCACCGCCCGGGTGCTTTGCTCCATCGCCGGGAACGCGATGTCGCTGTCGGCCTGCACCACGCCGGTGATCAGCCCGGTGTCCTGCTCGGGCAGCAGGTCCTTCGGGATCGCGACGTACAGCAGGATGGTCACCGCGATCGAGACCGTCGCGACCAGCATGGTGGTGCGGCGGTGTTCCAGCACCCAATCCAGCGACTGCTCGTACCAGCCCAGCATCTTCGCGTAGAAGCCGCGCCGGTTGTGCAGGGCTTCCTCGTCGCCTTCCGGCAGCGCGCCCGGCTTCAGCAGGTAGGCGCACATCATCGGCGTCAGCGTCAGCGACACGAACATCGAAATCGCGACCGCGATGGTCAGCACCCACGCGAACTCGTGGAACAGCCGTCCGGTCACGCCCGGCATCAGCAGCAGCGGCAGGAACACCGCGATCAGTGACACGGTCAGCGACAGCACCGTGAACCCGATCTCGCGCGAACCGATCTCGGCGGCCTCGCGGCCTTCCTTGCCCTGTTCGAGGTAGCGCACGATGTTCTCGATCATCACGATCGCGTCGTCCACCACGAAACCCGTCGCCACCGTCAGCGCCATCAGCGACAGGTTGTCCAGCGAGAACCCCGCGAACGCCATCACCGCGAAGGTGCCCATCAGCGACAGCGGCACCGCGACGGCCGGGATCAGCGTGGCCCACAGCCGGCGCAGGAACACGAAGATCACCGCCACCACCAGCGCCACAGCGATCAGCAGCGTCATCTCGACGTCGTGCACGGAAGCGCGGATGGTGACGGTGCGGTCGGCGAACACCGACAGGTGGATGCCGGCCGGCAGCACCGCGCGCAGGGACGGCAGCGTCTGCTCGATCTGGTCGACCGTCTTGATGATGTTGGCGCCGGGCTGGCGGCGGATGTCCAGCAGCACCGCCGGCTTGCCGTCGGCCCACGCGGCGAGCTGGTCGTTCTCGACGCCCTCGACCACGTTGGCGACGTCGGACAGTTTCACCGGCGCGCCGTTCTTGTAGCTGATGATGGTGTTGGCGTAGTCGGTCGCGTTCTGCAACTGGTCGTTGGTGCCGATCTCGTAGGTTTGCACCGCACCGTTCAACGAGCCCTTGGCGGCGTTGACGTTGGCCTGCGTGAGCGCACTGCGCACGTCCTCCATGGTCAGGCCGAGGTTGGCGAGCTTGCCGGGATCGACCTGCACGCGCACCGCGGGGCGCACGTTGCCGGCGATCGACACCAGGCCCACGCCCGGCACCTGCGCGAGGCGCTGCGCGAGGATCGAATCGGCGTAATCGTTGACGTCGCGCAGCGGCAGGGTGTCCGAGGTCAGCGCCAGCGTGATGATCGGCGCATCGGCGGGATTCACGCGCTTGTAGACCGGCGGGTAGGGCAGGCTCCCCGGCAGGCGCGCAGTGCGCAACGCCGACTGCACGTCCTGCGAGGCGACGTCGAGGTTGGTGTCCATCGCGAACTGCAGCGTGATGGTCGACAGCCCGGCGGCGCTGTTCGAACTCATCATCGTGAGGCCGGAGATCTGCCCGAGTTGCTGCTCCAGCGGCGTGGTCACCAAGGTGGCGATGGTGCTGGCGCTGGCGCCCGGGTATTGCGTGGTCACCACCAGGCTGGGCGCCTCGATCTCGGGCAACGCGGAAACCGGCAGCGCCTGGTAACCGATGATGCCGAGCAGCAACACCGCCGCCATCAACAGCGAAGTCGCAATCGGCCGGCGGATGAAGATGCTGGAGAAGCTCATTGAGCGTGAATCGGGAGTGGGGAGTTGGGAATCGTTTTTCGAATTGCTGAGAGCGTGGATCGATTTCGTGGTGGTCTGCCCGACATCGGAAATTTGTGGAAGCACGAGAATCCGCAGAGCGCTTGGCTAACGATTCTCCATTCCCGATTTACGATTCCCGGTTTCGTCAATGCCGGCGTCCGCGCCCGCTCTGCTGCGCCGCGGCCTTGATCTCGGCGGTGGTGGGCGGCGGCGGTATCTCGCCGGGTTTCATCGGGGTCACCTTGCTGCCTTCCTTCAGGCGGAACTGGCCCGCGGTCACCACGAGGTCGCCGGCCTTCAGGCCCTGGGTGACGATCAAGCCGGCGTCTCCGGCCTCGCCGCCAGTGGTGACCGAGCGCATCGTGACGTACCTGGCGGGCTTGTTGTCGGCGGCACTGCTGGCGGGCGCACGATGACCGCGCCGCGAAGCCTTGGCATTGCTAGGCGCACTCGATTCGCCTTCCGGACGGGCCGGAGGCTGGTCGGTGACCAGCCACACGTAGTCGCCGTTCGGGCCGCGCTGCACCGCCGCGGTCGGCACCACCAGCGCGTCGGCATCCACGCTGACCTGCAGCCGGGTGTTGGCGTACTGGCCGGGGAACAACTGGTTGTTGGCGTTGGGGAACTCGGCCTTGAGCTTGAACGACGCGGAATTCGGATCGATCTGGTTGTCGATCACCTTGAGCACGCCGTCGCCCTCGACCACGTTGCCGGAAGCGTCGAGGATCGCCACCGTCAGCGGCGCCCTGGCCTGCGCCGCGCGCACCTCGTCGAGGTATTTGCCGGCCAGCGTGAAGATCACGTTGATCGGGTGCATCTGGGTCACGGTGACGATGGTGGTCGAGGTGGTGATCACGTTGCCCGGATCGACCTGGCGGATGCCCGCGATGCCGTCGATCGGCGACAGCACCTTGGTGAAGCCGAGCTGCACCTGGGTGTCCGCGATGTTGGCGTTGTCGGCGGCCACCGCGGCCTGCCACTGGTCGACCGTGTTCTTCTGGGTGATCCGGTCGATCTGCGCGACATAGGGTGCGTACTTGGGATTCTCCGAGCGTTCCAGGTTGGCCCTGGCGGTCGCGAGCTGGGTGGCATCCTGCGCGCGCTTGGCCATGGCCTGGTCGAGCTGCGCCTGCAGGGTGCGCGGATCGATCTCGGCCAGCACCTGGCCCTTCTTCACCTGGCCGCCTTCGACGAAGTCCAGTCTCAGCAACTGGCCGCCCACCTGCGGTTGCACGTTGACCGTGTTCATCGCCTGCACCGTGCCCTGGCCGGTGAGGTAGATCGGCACGTTCTCGGCGGCGGCCGGCACCACCGTCACCGGCACGGGCGTGTCGGCGCCGCCGAACGCATCGGGGCCGCTCGACTTGCCGCCGGCGAAGATCCGCCACAGGATGAATGCCACGACCACGACGCCGATGAGCGTCAGGATCCATTTTTTGCGCGACATCGGTGTCTTCCGGTTTGCATGGACGCGCCCGTTGGACCGCCCGCGCGGCGATGGGTTCGCCGCGCGGAAACGGTCTGGAGGCTCCGCTAAATTAGCCGATCAGCTCCCGGCGCGCCCCTGCCGAACGGCATGCCGTGCCGGCGTGACACCCGTCACGCGGAGGCGGTCATTGCTCGGTCTGGATGGTCGGCATGCCCTTGACGGCCGGCGCGAGGGCGGCATGCGCGGCGTGCCTGGCGTCGAGTCTGCGGAGCAACGGCAAAGCCGCCAGCGCGATCGCCGTGCAGGCGATCCCGGCCACGCCCAGCCAATTGAACAGGCGGGTGTAGATCGACATCATCTGGACCGGGTCGGTGATGGTCGCGGGCACGCTGGCGAAGGTGGCGACCTTGCCCCCGAGGTATTGCGCGACGCCCGAAGCCACGAAGTAGGCGCCCATCATGAAGCCGCCCATCCGCGCCGGCACGTAGCGGGCCACGAAAGCCAAGCCGAGTCCGCTGGTGAGGAGTTCGCCCAGGGAACCGAAACCGTAGCCGCCCACCATGATCCACTGGCTGGTCTTGCCGGGCGAAGTGGTGAAGTGCGCCGCGGCGCCGTAGATGAAAAAGCCGATCGCGACGGCCGCGAAGCCCAGCGCGAACTTGGCCGAGATGGAAAGATCCCGGCCGCGCTTGGCGAAGCGGGTGTAGGTGACGGCGAGAACCGGACTCAGGATGAAGATCCAGATGGGATTCAGCGCCTGGAATTGCAGGGGATCCCAGTCGAACAGGTGCGCGCCGAAGATCCGGAATGCGGGGTCCACGTCGCGCACCGCGAACAGGGTCAGCGAGGTGGACATCTGCTGGTAGAAGATGAAGAAGAACACCGTCTCGATCACCAGGATCAGCGCGATGATCAGCCCCGGCTTTTCGCTGTGGCTGCACTTGGCGATCAGGTAGCCGAAGATCAGCAGTACGCAGATGCCGGCGATCAGCACGAAATACTGGGCGACGGTGCGTTCCTTCAGGATGAAGGCGGAGATGAACACCACCACGATGCCGCCCGCGATCACGGCGAGGAGCTTTCAGAACTTCATCGGTTGGTGGTCCGGGTCCGAACCGATGTGGTTCAGCGTGTGCCGCATCACCAGGTAATTGCCGAGGCCCACCAGCAAACCGACGCAGCACACCGCGAAGGCGATGTGCCAGCCCAGCCCTTCGCCGAACAGGTGCTGCGCGCCCGGCAGCCACGCCAACTGGCCGTGGTAGGCGGAATTGAAATAGTCCTTGATCTTCGGCGTCAGCAGCATCGAGAAAGTGGAGCCGATGTTGACCGCCATGTAGTAGAGCGTGAACGCGCTGTCGATCTTGGCGTCATCGCCTTCGTAGATCTTGCGGACCAGGTTGCCGGCATTGGCCTTGAACAGGCCGTTGCCGACCACGATCACGCCCAGCGCCAGAAACAGGAAAGACGAATTCGCGGCCGGCACCACCATCAGCGCATAGCCCACCGCCAGCACACAGGCGCCGAGCAGCATGGTGTGGCGGGTGCCGAAGAACTTGTCGCCGACCCAGCCGCCGATCGCGGGCGACACGTAGATCAGCGCGGCGGCCGCGCCCCAGGTCAGGCTGGCCGGCGTGTCCTGGAACCCGAGCCGCTGGATCATGTAGACGACCACCAGCGCCTGCATGCCGTAATAGCCGAAGCGCTCCCACATCTCGATCAGGAACACGGTCGAGAACGAGCGGGTCTTGGAGACGGCGGGTGCGGTCGAATTCATGTCCGAGGTATCCCCCTGTGAAAATGGTGACCGGCCAAGCCTACCCGAACCTTGGCTGAATGTGGCGGTGGGCGGGACCCGGAACTCGGGGCTCGCGAGGGGCGGTGCACTGGACTTTGTTGTGCAACGGCCCCGCGCGGGCTTTTCGCCCTTGATCGTCATTCCGGACGCGCGCAGCGCGATCCGGAATCGGTTTCGGTTGTTCAGTGACCGCACCAACCACCGATTCCGGGTTCGGTCTGCGATGAAGCTGCAGCCCGCCCCGGAATGACAGCATGACTTGCTGGCGCGTCGGACTCGGTGACGCACTGGTCTCCGTCTGCGCCGTTCACTTTGTGTGCGCCGCTCGTTTTGGTGTGCGCCGCCGGTTTTTGATCGTCATTCCGGACGCGCGCTGCGCGATCCGGAATCGGTTCCTGCTGTTCTGGGGCAGCACCAACCACCGATTCCGGGTTCGGTCTGCGATGAAGCTGCAGCCCGCCCCGGAATGACAGCATGACTTGCTGGCGCGTCGGATTCGGTGACGCGCCGGTCTCCGTGTGCGCCGCTCGTTTTTGTGTGCGCCGTCCGCTTTTGATCGTCATTCCGGACGCGCGCAGCGCGATCCGGAATCGGTTTCTGTTGTTCTGGGGCCGCTGAAGATACCGGTCCCGGGTTCTGCTCCCGCAGCGCGTGAGCAGCCCCGGAACGACAGGCTGTTGTTACACTCTCTCCACTCGCCACCGGACACTGGACTCCATGCAGCTCTACCTCGACCTCCTTCGCGACGTGCTGGAAAACGGCGCCCGCAAGAGCGACCGCACCGGCACCGGTACGCGCTCGGTGTTCGGCCGGCAAATCCGCATGGACCTCGCCGCCGGTTTTCCATTGCTCACCACCAAGAAGCTGCACACCCGGTCGATCATCCACGAATTGCTGTGGTTCCTGCGCGGCGACACCAACGTCAAGTACCTGCGTGATCACGGCGTCAGCATCTGGGACGAATGGGCGGATGCGAACGGCGAACTCGGCCCCGTGTACGGCAGGCAATGGCGCGCGTGGCCGGCGCCGGATGGCCGCACGATCGACCAGATCGCGCAGGTGATCGAGCAGATCCGGCGCAACCCCGACTCGCGCCGGATGCTGGTGTCGGCGTGGAACGTCGGCGAACTGGACCGGATGGCGCTGATGCCCTGTCATGCGCTGTTCCAGTTCTATGTCGCGAACGGCAAGCTGTCGTGCCAGCTCTACCAGCGCTCGGCCGACATCTTCCTTGGCGTGCCGTTCAACATCGCGAGCTATGCCTTGCTCACCTGCATGGTCGCGCAGGTGTGCGGCCTCGAACGCGGCGACTTCGTGCACACCTTCGGCGACCTGCACCTGTATTCCAACCACGTCGAACAGGCGCGCGAACAGTTGGCGCGCGCGCCACGTGCGTTGCCGAAGCTGGTGTTGAATCCCGACGTGGCTTCGATCTTCGATTTCCGCTACGAAGACATCCACGTCGTGGATTACGACCCGTGGCCGGCCATCAAGGCGCCCGTGGCGGTGTGAACTTCGATGCATGGATGGTGCCGGCTCGCGATGTGTGTCTCAAGACAGGTAGGAGGGCTGGAAGGCCCGACGACGGAGCTCTTGGTCATCATGGATGGCCGCTTCAGTCGCGGCTTCCGCCGCTCCTACGGGTAACGTTTGCATGATCACCCTCATCGCCGCGCTCGACCGCAACCGCGCGATCGGCCGTGCCGGGGCAATGCCGTGGCACCTGCCCGACGACCTGAAGCGTTTCAAGGCGCTCACGCTCGGCAAACCCGTGTTGATGGGGCGCAAGACCGCGCTCGCAGTCGGGCGTGCGTTGCCGGGGCGTCCGAACCTGGTGTTGACGCGCAGCGGCGCCGCCCCGTTCGAAGGCCAGATCACGGTGCGTTCGCTGGATGAGGCGCTGGCATATGTTCGCGGGTTGGAGCGCGGCAGCTTTGCAAGCTTGCCGCTGATGGTGATCGGCGGCGGCGAGGTCTACGCGTTGGCCTTGCCCTTCGCGACGCACCTGCATCTGACCGAAGTCGATGCCGCGACGCCCGATGCCGACACGTTTTTCCCGGCGTTCGACCGCAACGCCTGGCGCGAAACGTCGCGCGAACATCATCCGGCCGATGCGAGGCATTGCTACGCGTTCGACTTCGTCGATTACGAGCGCCGATGATCGAAGTCGCCGCCGGCATCCTCATGGACGCACAGGAGCGCGTACTGCTGATGCAGCGCCTGCCGGGCAAGCACCTTGCGGGGCTGTGGGAGTTTCCCGGCGGCAAGCTGGAGCCGGATGAAACCGTGGCGCAGGCGCTGGAGCGCGAGCTGCGTGAAGAGCTTGGCATCGAAGTGCTTGCCTCCACGCCGCTGATTTCCATCCCCTGGCAGTACCCGGAAAAAACCGTTCGCCTGCACGCCATGCGGGTGGACGCGTGGCGCGGCGAACCACGGGCGCGTGAAGGGCATCCGCTGCGCTGGGTCGAGGTGTGCGACGTGGACGCCGCCACGATGCCGGCGGCCGATGCGCCCATCGTCGCTGCGCTGCGGTTACCGGCGATCTACGTGATTGCCGATGGCGTCATGCGTCTTCCTTTCCCGCCGCCCGATCCTGCCGCAGCAGCAGGGCGGAGCGGGGCAGGCACAGCGAGGGTTCCGTTGCTGCAACTCCGGATGCCGGGCGCATCGCGTGCGGATGTCCGCGAGACCGCGCTGGCGTGGATCGAAACCGATCCATCGTTGCGCGGGCGTCTGCTGCTCAACCACGACATCGAGCTTGCGCGCGAACTGGGCGTGGGCGTGCACCTGAAGGCCGCGCAATTGCGCGACTTGCGCGAACGGCCGTTGGCTCGCGGGGCGTGGGTCGGGGCGTCGTGCCACACGGCCGAAGAGCTGGAACTCGCCGCGCGACTCGGGGCCGACTTCGCGACCTTGTCGCCGGTGCGCGCCACCGCTTCGCATCCCGATGCGGCGCCGCTTGGATGGGAACGCTTCGCAGCGCTGGTCGCCGACGCGCGCCTGCCGGTGTATGCGCTGGGCGGCGTGGCTCCCGATGATCTCGAACGCGCGCGTGCCGGGGGCGCGCAGGGCGTCGCCGGCATCCGCGCATTTGCCACGACGGCGCACGGGTAGGTTGGGCTGAGCGCGGGTAGGTTGGGCTGAGCAACGCGAAGCCCAACCTACCCGCAGCAACGTTGGGCTTCCCCCGATCAAGCCGGGGTCAGCCCAACCTATGCACCGCGCGCCAGCTCCAGATACCGCGCGTGCAATACCGCCACTTGCGCATCCAGCGCGGCTTCCTCGCCGTCATTGACGATCACGTCGTCGGCGATCGCGAGGCGCTGCGCGCGCGTCGATTGCGCGTCCAGCATGCGTTGCGCGGCGTCGCGGGTGATCGCGTCGCGCCGCATCAGGCGCTCGACCTGCAACGCCTTGGGCGCGTCCACCAGCAGCACGCGATCCACCCACGCGTATTCCCCACGGTTCTCCGCCAGCAACGGAATCGCCAGCATGCAATACGGTCCGCGGTCCATGCCGACCCGCCGCTGCAGCCATGCGCGTACGCGCGGGTGGATGATCCGCTCCAGCTTGAGGCGCGCATCGGGATCGGCGAACACCCGTTCGCGCATCGCGCGGCGATCGAGCGAGCCGTCGGGGTTCAGTACGCCCGAGCCGAACACGAATTCGATTTCGGTCAACGCCGCCGAACCCGGCGCCACCACGTCGCGCGCGGCGACATCGGCGTCGTACACGTGGATGCCCAGCGCCTCGAAGCGCCGGGCCACCGCACCCTTGCCCGCGGCCACGCCGCCGGTCAGCGCGACCACGAAGTGGCGGATCGGGTTCATGTCGCGGGATGGAGTGAGTCGAGTTGCAACTTCACTCCCTCCGTCCCGGTCTGGCCGGCAACACCCGCTCGCATTGCTTGTCGATGCGCGCGGTGTCGAAATCGATGTGCTGCGTTTGCGCCACCCAGCGCGTGTGGTAGTGCCACTGCGGGCTGAACAGGCTCCACGATTCGTCGTGGCCGGGGAAGTCGATGCCCGCCATGTCGATCAGCGATTCGAAGGTGTCGGCGCTGATCGTGCGCTTGCGGGCGTTCGATTTCAATGCCGCCACGCGCTGGGGAAAATCGTGTTGGTACGAATCCGAATACCAGAACAGCGCCGGGATCTCGTATTCGGGCACGGTGCCGACGCCGTGGCCTTCCTTGTCGCAGGTTGGCGTCGGGATCAGCTCGCCGTGGTCGGATTCGAACCACAGCGCGCTGATGGCACCGCTGGATTTCAGCACGCCGATCACCTGCGCCAGCACGTGGTCGGTGTACAGGATCGAATTGTCGTAGCTGTTGCGCGCGCGTTCGATGTTGCTGCCCTGGCCCGGCGGCGACAACTGGGTCGGCGTCCAGCGTTCGAACGCCTTCGGATAGCGGAAGTCGTATTTCACATGGCTGCCCATCATGTGCAGCACGATGAAAAGATCCTTGCCGGACGCGTGCAGCGCGTCCTGCAACGGCTGGATCAAGTCCCCGTCGTAGCTGCCCGGCGCGGTCCACGAGGCATGATTCAGCCATTCCACGTGGTCGGCCTCGTAGGCGTACATCGACACCGGCGAATCGAACTCGCCGATCGCCTGCTGGTTGGAAATCCAGTACGTCTCGTAGCCGGCCTCGGACATCGCGCGCAGGATCGAGGCCTCGTGCCACGGCGCGTCCCACGCCATGTCCGGCTTGCGGCGGGTCAGGATCATCGGGATCGCCGCGATGGATTCCGGCCAGGTGGTGATGAAGTGCGTAAATGGCACCACGTTCGCGAGCTTCGACAGTTGCGGGTTCGTCGCGCGGCCATAGCCGAACAACTGCCAGTCCGCACGCCGGCTGCTCTCGCCGATCACCAGCACGTACACCTGCCGCTGGTGCAGCGGCGGCCCGGCGCGGTGCGCGTGGAAGCGGAACGCCTTGAACTGCGCCGCCTCGGCGCGCATCCGGTCCCACTCGCTGCGGTATTCGACCAGCCGCGGCACCACGCCGAAGGGAAACCCTTCCTCGATGGAAGTCGCGTACTCGAACCAGGGCGATGTCGATGTCGCCTCCGAGCCGCTGGCAGGCTTGTGGCGGGCCGCGGCGATGCCGATGCCGAGCGGAACCAGCGCCGCGACGATGCCTGCGCCAAACAGCCCGACCCGCCAGCCTCCCCGCCAGCGCAGCCGTGCGCGCCAGCTCGACCACGCCGCCAGCAGCGCCACCGCGAGCCCCGCGAGCAGCGCGACGGCCAGCGGCGCCAGCAGATGTCCGAAGTATTCGCGGGCTTCGAGCGGATTGGTCGCGACGATGGTGGCGATGATCTGCGCCGAAGTCGGGTGGTGGTATTGCGCGACGTAGAACGTTTCCAGAGGCGCCAGCAATGAGAACGGGGCCAGCAACAGACAGGCCAGCCACGGCCAGCGTCCCAGCAGCGCGAACAACACGGCCAGCAGCGCCAACGGCAGCAGCAGCGCCGCGATCCAGACCGCGTCGCTGGCGTCGTGCGCCAGCCACACGACGTTCGGCAGCATCAACAGCGCAATCAGCAGTCCGATCGCGGCAAGGGCCCAGCGTTGATCGAGCGATCCCGGATTCATGGGCGGTGCACACAAGGGGTAACCCGCGCGCATTGTAGGTTGGGCTGAGCTCCGGCTTCATCGGAGTGAAGCCCAACGTGCCTGTTCAACGGAGACCGGCGAAATGCAGGTAGGCGGCAAGGATCGGGTCGCCCGCAACCAGCCAGATCCACATCGCGATGGCGAGGAACGGTCCGAACGCGAAGGGCACCGAGCGATCCTGCCCGCGCACGCGCAACATCACGATCCCGACGACGGCGCCGGACAGCGCGGCGATGATGATGATCGGCAGCAGCGCGGTCCAGCCCATCCACGCGCCGGCCACCGCGAACAGCTTGAAATCGCCGTAGCCCATGCCTTCCTTGCCGGTCGCGAGCTTGAACAGCCAGTACACCGCCCACAGCGAGAGGTAGCCCGCCGCCGCGCCGATCAGCGCGGCGTGCGCGGGCACGAACAGCGGCACCAGCGAAACCAGCAGGCCCAGCCACAGCAGCGGCAGCGTCAGCGAGTCGGGCAGCAGCTGCGTGCGGAAGTCGATGCCGGCGGCGGCGATCAGCGTCCAGGTGAAGAACAGCCCGGCCGCCGCCTGCCAGGTGACGCCGAACTTCCACACCACCACCGCGCTGGCGATGCCGGTGAGCAATTCGACCAGCGGATACTGGATCGAGATCGGCTCCTTGCAGTAGCGGCAACGGCCGCGCAGCAGCAGCCACGACAGCAGCGGGATGTTGTCCCACGCGGCCAGCGGATGCTTGCAATGCGGGCAATGCGAGCCCTTGCGCGCAAGGTCCGGCGGCGCGGCTTCGTCGCCCGGCGCGAGTTCCAGCAGCTCGCGCGCGTCGCGCTTCCAGAAGTATTCCATCCGCGCCGGCAGGCGCAGGATCACCACGTTGAGAAAACTGCCGACGATCAGGCCGAGCACGCCGGCCATGGCGATCCAGAAGGCGAAGGGCAGATCAGCCATCACAGCGGACGAAGGCTTCGTAGGTTGGGCTGAGCGGGCTCCTCGCGAAGCCCAACAAGGACTCGGCTAAACGCGTTGGGCTTCATTGCATTCAGCCCAACCTACTTGCAGCGCGTGCTCGTTTCGTCACCTCAGAACGTACCGGCCAGCTTGAAGATCGGCAGGTACAGCGCGATCACCATGCCGCCCACCAGGATGCCGATGATCACCATGATCAATGGTTCCAGCAGAGTGGACAGGGTGTCCACCGCATTGCTGACCTCTTCCTCGTAGAACTCCGCCACCTTGAACAGCATCGAATCGAGCGCGCCGGCTTCCTCGCCGATCGACACCATCTGGGTCACCATGTTCGGGAACAGGTTGGTCTGCGCCATCGCGAGGTGCAACTGATGCCCGACCGCGACGTCGTCGCGCATCTTGCGGATCGCCTGCCCATACACCACGCTGCCGGTCGCGCCGGACACCGAATCCAGCGCCTCGACCAGCGGCACGCCGGCATGGAAGGTGACGCCCAGCGTGCGCGCGAAACGCGCGATCGC